>CAZLQB010000046.1:0-8342 GCA_964561585.1 uncultured Pseudomonadota bacterium | reverse complement strand
TTAAAGGGAGCAAGTCCAGCTTTTGCACTGCTTTCCAGCATTGGCCTTAGCCTTAGCTTTACGGCGCTTTGGATTATCGTTGTATATTTCCTAGGTAAAACACTTCAAAATGCCCTTACAGACCAAAAAATTATCGGCGAAGAAGATCAAGAAGCGGCTCAGGCACCACAACAATAATAATTTAAGATTTAAAAAAGGACATAAGAATGCCGTCATCTATGACTCTGCGTTTGGGTGAAAAAGTAAAAAAATATCTACAAATAGATACCCACGAAACAACCAAGCTCATTTATTTATCTGTCTCCTTTTTGTTTATTATTGGTTCGTATTCGCTTTTGAGATCTTTAAAAACATCTGTTTTTTTGGGATTTGTTGGCAAAGAATACATGCCAATCGCCAAAATATTGAGTATTGTTTTAATGGTTCCCGCCATGCTTCTTTACTCAAAGCTCATCGACGTTCTTAAGCGTTATCAGGTGGTTTACTTCTTTCTCGCCTTTTACGCCATTGTCGGCATTGTTTTTGCCTGCCTTTTTTTCCACCCTGTTTACGGTGTTAAAAACACCACAACCGATGTTTACCGCATCACCGGCTGGGCATTTGAAATATTTATGGATTTTTATCAGGCCTTTATTGTCGGCTCTCTTTGGAGCTTTATTAACTCGGTAAGCACACCAGACTTTGCCAATAAATCTTATGGTATTATTTATGCGACCTCGCGCATCGGCGGCATTTTAACGACAAGCCTTGGCCTTTTAATTATGAGCCAAAATATCATTAAAGAGCACTATTCAATCCCATTTCTTACGCTTTTTGCTTCTTTGTTACTCGCCGGGGCTGCTTATGCAATCCATAAAATTATGAAAAACGTCCCAGCATCACACTTATACGGTTATTCAGATGCACATTTTAAAAAGGATCACCCAAAAAATTCAAGTAAGCCCGGCATCCTCGAAGGCCTCAAGCTCATTTTAACCGAGCCTTATGTTCTTGGAATTTTTGGACTCGTTGCCTGTTTTGAGATAACCAATATTGTTTTCGATTATCAAATGCAGGTTCTCATGTCAATCGAAACAAACAATAACATCCATGCAATGAGTCGGTTCATGCTTTTTTACACCAACTCATTCCAAATCTTAAGCTTCATTTTTGCCTTATTCGGAACAACGACCTTGCTTAAAAAATTCGGCGTTCTGAAGTGCCTATTGATAATGCCTATCGCCACGCTCGGCCTCGCCTTATGGCTCCTATTTAGTCCATCGCTAACCACGGTATTTATTACGATGGTTGTCTTGCGGGGCTTGCAGTATGGATTTAATAGTCCAGTAAGGGAAATCTTATACATTCCGACGGTTAAGGATATTCAATTTAAATCAAAGGCATGGATAGATTCTTTTGGCCGAACATTCTCAAAATCTTCTGGTTCGGTATTTAATCTCTTCTCAATTCTTCAGGGGGCCTCAATTTTACTTGGGCTACAAGCAATTGTTATCCTTGCTCTTTCAACAATCTGGCTTGGCATATCAGCGCTTGTTGGTAAAAAATATCAAAAAACAATTGATAAAAATGGACTCATTGGATGTCACCGAGAAGACATCAACGCCTAACTGCTTAAATTGCGCTTTCCCTTGATTTTTAGATTGTATTTGGCATACTTGTCTTGTTGTTTAATCATAAGTATCTTGCTTCTTTAAAACAAGGGTGGTTAAATATTGCGCTTTGCAATATTACCTAAGAAGCAATAGTTATAACCCAAAAGGATAACATATCATGTTGGATCTTCGCGAAATGCTCAAAGCAGGCATTCATTTCGGTCATAGAACCGCTCGTTGGTGCCCTAAAATGCGCCCATTTATTTGGGGAGCTAAAAACAAAGTTCATCTTATCGACGTCTCAAAAACCGCAATCCTTCTTGAAAAAGCGGGTAACTACCTCAAGGCTGTTACGGCCGAAGGCGGTACGTTGTTGTGGATTGGAACAAAAAAACCAGCACAAGAAACAATTCAAACGATTGCAACCTCTTTGCAAATGCCTTATGTTATCAACCGCTGGGTTGGTGGAACGCTCTCTAACTTCGAACAGGTCAAAAAGGCTATTACGAGACTTTTACATCTGCGCGATGTTGTAAAAAAAGGCGGAACATACTACAAGAAAAAAGAAATTGTTATGCTCACCAAGGAAATAGCACGCCTTGAAAAGAACGTTGGCGGTATCATTGATCTTGAATACCCACCAGCAGCTCTTGTTGTAGTTGACGCAAAAAAAGAACAAGCCGCAGTAAAAGAAGCTTCAAATCTTGGCATTCCTGTTATTGCACTTGTTGATACAAATACAGACCCTGAAGGCGTAAGTCTCATTATTCCTGCGAATGATGATTCACCTCGCTCAATTAATTTTGTCCTTGAATACCTCTCGGCAAAAACACAAGAAGGCAAAAAGCTTTTCACCGAAAAAAGAGAGCGTGAAAGACAAGAACAACTTGATGCTAAAAAAAATCAACGCACAAAAGAAGTTGAAGTAAAGGCTCCTGCCAAAGAAGTAAAACCAGCAATTGTAGCAACGCCAAAGCCAGAAGCTGCAAAAACTGAAATTGCTCCTAAAGTACAAGCCGTTAAAGCACCAGTAGCAACTAAAGAAGAAGTTAAAGCCCCTAAAAAGGTCGAAGCTAAAGCTCCTGTTGCAACTAAAGAACCAAAAAGCACCAAATAAAGCGCTACAAATAGGGAGAGGTGGCTGAGTGGTCGAAAGCGCATGATTGGAAATCATGTATGTCTCGTAAGGGGCATCGAGGGTTCGAATCCCTCTCTCTCCACCATACTTCTAGTTAATAAATTGGGGTAAGGTAAGTTGGTACAATACATAATCTGTCAGGTCCGGAAGGAAGCAGCAGGGGTATTTGTATCTCTGTACCTTGCCCCTTATGTATTTAAAAATCAAGTACGCGGAGGCAACGCACGATGAAGGTTCTTGCTGTTTTGGCCAATGATAAAAAAAAATCCCTTAATCGCTTTTTGTTCGACAATATCGTCCAATACCTCTCCACTCAACAGAACACCGTCGACGTCCTCGATTTATACCAGCGACAAAAAGACATCCCCTTTTATGTTCAGCCAAAAGCAGAAAAATCGATAACAAATAAAACGCTTAATGATTATCCATTTTTCCAAGAGCACAAAGAACGCTTCATGGCCGCAGATATGCTCGTTATTGTTGCACCTATTTATTGGTCTTCTGTTCCAGGAATTCTAAAAAGCTGGTTCGATCTCATCACCAATTTTGCGTGGAAATACCAAGGAACCATCAGCACCCAAAAGCCTCTTCACCACATAAAAAAAGTAATTATGGTCACAACAATGGGCATCCCTTGGTGGTACAAAGTCTTTGTAACCCGCAATGCAATTTCGCGGCAGTTTCAAGAAATTTTTAAATTTATTGGCATAAAAGACTACACTATTTACGAGATAACCAGCGTAGATAAGCTCAATGAGGAAACAGTTCAGTCTCACCTTCAAAAGATCTTTCAAAAGCTATGAATCAGACCCAAGCAGAACTCAATTTAGCGCGTAAGTGGCGCCCAAAAACATTTGCCCATATTATCGGACAAGATGTCCCGGTCCGCATGCTCAAAAATGGACTCTTTTTGAAAAAGTTTTTTCCCGTGTATCTTTTTGCCGGCCAACGAGGATGCGGTAAAACATCAACCGCCCGCGTCTTTGGCGCCGCAGTCAATTGCCATCAACTGCAAACCTTTCAAAAAGAACCAACCACGCCCATCCCCTGCTTAACCTGTGAATCATGCCGAGCAATGGTTAATGGCCATCATCCAGATTTTATTGAGATAGATGCAGCTTCACATACCGGCGTTGACAATGTTCGCCAAATTATAGACTCATCGTCTTATATGCCGCTCTTGGGCCAAAAGAAAATCTATCTTATTGATGAAGCCCACATGCTCAGCAAGGCGGCTTTTAATGCTTTTCTAAAAATCTTAGAAGAACCCCCAATGTCGGTTATTTTCATATTAGCAACTACCGAAACCCAAAAAATTCCCCAAACGGTGCTTTCTCGTTGTTTTCAGGTAATATTTACCCCAATTGAAAACGAACACCTCAAAAAACACCTATGCGCTATTTGTGAGCAGGAAAACATTACATTTGATGATAGTGCTCTCGACCTTTTGCTTGCAGAAACCGAAGGGTCTGCTCGTGATGCCATCAACTTACTTGAGCGGGTACGATTTTCTTGCACTCATATTACCGAAGAAACGATTCTTTCGGTCCTTGGAAAAATCAGCAATCAAGAGCTTTATACCCTTTTTGAGCTTGCTCTAGACCAAAAAGCAACACAACTACTTGAACACCTGCACAGTCTATCGTTCGAGTCGATCTCCCCTCAAATACTCTGGGACATGCTTATCCAGCTTTGTCGAACACTTTTGTGGTTCAAATACGATGCAACGGCTACGCTCGCCCCCTGGATAAAAAACAATGCGCAACTTAATCAGCTGGCGCAAAAATGCTCAATAAATAGGCTTCATGCAATTTGCCAGCTATTCTGGACTCAAGAAGAACTTTTTTTCAAGACCAATAAAAAACATGCTTTTCTAGAAATGGTTCTTTTACAGTTATGTTCACAGGTAAACATTTCCGATATTGAATCGCTCATAAAATCGTGTTCGGCCGGACAAACACAGCCCAAGAACCCACAAAGCCAACAAACAACTAATCAACCACCAGCGCAGATTGTTAAGCAAGCCACAGTGCAAAAAACCGAAGCGCAACCTCTGCCGCCAACAACTCACCAAGTAACCAAATCTCAACGCGCCACGCCTAATGAACCCTGGACAAATTTCTTACTAAGCGCTGCCCAACAAGCCGACGACCTCCTTTCCTCTATTTTCGCTCAGGCAAAAATTGTAGGCCCCAACCAAAACGGTGATTTACTTGTTGTCGAGCTTAATTCAAGCAGTAAATTCTTCAAAGATAAGCTTGATGAATGCAAAAAAGCTTGGCTCCCTTTATTCACGGCTAGCTTTCCTGAACACAAAGATATCCAATTTCAAGACCCGCAAGTATCGTCGCTGCCACCGCAACAACCGCTTTATCAAACCGCACCACCGCAGCACCCAGCGGGCAATGAACCCAGACAGGCTATAGCCCACCCGCCACAGCGCCCGCAGCCAGCATGGCAATCACCCTATAAAAAGGGGGGTTTTGGCAATGATTCGGCTGCTCAAGCCGCCCTAGCCAGCAAAAATCTAAACCTTGAACCAATAAACATTGAGAACAAAGACAAATGGCCTATTGCAAACTTGATAATAAGCCACTTTCCAGGTAAAATAAGGAAGCTGAAGGAATAGTCAATCCAAAGCGCTTACGTAACAAACAAAGTTTCCTCATAACGAACGGCATCAAATTATTATGGCAAAAACCAAAAAGCTCCCTAAAGTTCTCCTTGTTGGCCGAACCAATGTTGGTAAATCAACGCTTTTTAATCGCCTTGTAGGCGATAAACTTAGTATTGTTTTTGACCGAGAAGGCGTAACGCGAGACTATATCCAAGAATCAGTAACCTGGAAAGATAAGTCATTTGATCTTATCGATACCGGTGGCATAACACCAAAAAAAGTAATTGACCCGCTGTGCAAACAAGCACAAGAAAAAGTAACCGGACTCCTTGATGAGGCGGCAGTACTGCTGTTCGTTGTTGATGGAAAAAATGGATTGGTAGAAGAAGACCGCGCACTTATGCGCCTTTTACACCAAACAAAAAAACCGGTAGTTCTCCTTATCAATAAAGCCGATTGTCAAAATGCGCTTGAAGAATCCATGCCCGAATTTTACACGTTGGGCTGTCAAAAAATCCTTCTCGTTTCGGGCATTCATGGCCTCGGTATTGGTACCCTCCTTGACATGGTTGTTAACCTTCTTGACACTAAAGAAGGCGCTGAGGTAGAGGAACCAATTCATCGTATTACCATTATCGGTAAACCAAACGTTGGCAAATCTTCCCTTATGAATCTTTTGGTTGATCAAGAACGCTCAATCGTCTCTAATATTGCCGGCACAACCCGAGAAGCCGTTTCTCAAAACGTTTTTTACTGCAGTGATCTAATTAAGCTCACCGACACGGCAGGCGTACGCAAATCAGCACGTATTAACGATGACCTTGAATCACTCATGGTCAAAAGCTCATTTTCGGCGGTTAATCAGGCAGATACGGTCATAGTCATGATTGATGCGTCACAGGGAAAAATTTCAGACCAAGAACTTAAGCTCCTATTTTATGTGTATGAAAACAAAAAATACATGATTGTCGTTCTAAACAAAACCGACTTGCTCAACGAATACGACAAACAACTACTTGACCAAAGCCTTCAAGATTATGACTTCATATTTAGCAAAATGGCTGTACTTAATATCTCATGCTTAACCCAAAAAAATACTGGTCGCATTTTTGGTGAATTACAAAAAGTTTGGCAACGAAGCCAACGTGAATTTGATCCTTTAATTCTCAGAGAAATAGTTCAAGAAGGACTCAAACACAAAGTTCTTTATCATGGTGGCGTAGAACTTAAGGTAGCAAGCATCCGCTTTGTTAAAGCGAGTGTTCCAACATTTGTTATAAAAGTTAATAAACCAGAATGGTTTGGAAAATCGGAACAAAATTGTATAGAAAACATCCTGCGCAAAGAATTCGACCTCAAAGGGTGTCCTGTTCAATTTAACCTAAAACGTGATTAATATGGCTTTTTTGACCGTAAACTCATTAAGTCAGGCACTTGGCAAAAAACAGATTCTTCAAGCAATTAGCCTCTCGGTAAACGCTGGAAGCATCGTTGCGCTGCTTGGTCCAAATGGAGCAGGAAAAACAACCCTCCTCAAAACAATCATAGGGCTCTACAAAACTCCGCGATTGGACCGCGCAAAAAAGCAAAATCTTATTTTCATTGATAACGAACTTATCAATGATTTGCCGATTTATAAACGCGTAGAACTGGGGCTGGCGTACCTTCCGCAACAAACATCGCTTTTCCAGCAAATGTCTGTCTACGAAAACCTCAAGCTTATTTTTGATCATCATCCAACATGGAAAAATCAACCATGGAAAGCATTTGAAGAAGAACGCGACCGCTGGCTCGCTCATACATCGCTTGCTTCAACAATCAAACAACAAGCATCAACGCTGTCCGGCGGACAAAAAAGAAAACTCGAAGTAGTTCGCGCATTACTCATGCACCCAAAAGGCATCATGCTTGACGAGCCGTTTGCAGGCGTTGACCCAAAATCAATCTACGAACTCAAAAAGATTTTCACCGACATTTCCCAAACGGGAATTGCCATCCTTATCTCCGATCATCACGTTGACCAGCTACTTTCAATGGCGCAACAAGTGTACGTTATTCTCAATGGACAAGTTATTTGTTCTGGAAATTCCAAAGATATTTTAGAAAATAGTTTGACGAAAGACTCGTATCTTGGTAATCAATTCTATGAGGAAATGGCTCAACGCTTTTTGTAAGTAGGGGTCAAAAACTAAACGGATGTGTCACCAGCGAGTGACGAAAAGATAAGGAGAAGTAATGATCAAAACAAAAATAACGTTCCACAACATGCCCCATTCGCCAGTAATAGAAGAGCATGCTCTGCAAAAACTCAATAAATTTTTGGACATCCTTAAAGCCGAGGGCAACCAGACCCCGCTGTTTTCTGAGCTTTGGCTTAAGGCAAACAAACAACACCCACACCACGCGGTAGAATTACACCTCAAAACACCACACTTGGACCTCCATGCACATGATGAAGGCCCTGATATGTACCTTGTCATTGATTCTGCAATCGATAAAATGACAACACTGGTAAAAAAACAAAAAGAACGCCGCCGCGATAAGGTTAGAAAACCTGACACCGAAAAAGGGCAATTTAAGCCATAAATTTTAGAGGGCGTTCATCCGCCCTCTTTTTTTTATTTTAAAAGTCGCATAAGCAACCCAAAATTATCGTACATGCATGCGAGTGCAAATAATGGCAATAAGGAAACGGCAAAGATAATTCCGATAAGAACCTTAAACCTATCAAGAAATGTCTCGGTCCCTCCCCACAAATAATAAAACGAACCGGGAATGCAAAAGATCCCCATTACCCCGTACCAAATATATGGCGCAACACGAGCACGCAAAAAAGACCAGGAAAAAAGGACCAATAAGATGCTTACAAAAATTAATAACTCATGACGACAAAGCCTAGGCAATGGAACAAAAAAGCGAACGCGTGGGTAATAAAAACACAAAATCAATAAACCGCCAAAAAAAAAAAAAAAAAGGTACCATTTATAAAAAGAAA
>CAZLQB010000045.1:0-8525 GCA_964561585.1 uncultured Pseudomonadota bacterium | reverse complement strand
CGCTTTTGGTAAAAATTGCCCAAGCCGTCGTGAACATATCAGCCTACGCCCTACGTGGCTACGGCTGGCACGCCAGCTAATGACTAATAATTATTTTTGATAGAAAAATTCAGGCGTAGGCTGCGCGCCGAAGCTTTAGCGAAGGCAGGCTTCCCTATATTATATTAAGAATATGTATTACGTTTACTTACTTCAATCGATAAACTCACCCGATAAAACTTACGTTGGTTATACGCTTAATGTCAATGAGCGGATTGTAAAACACAATGGCGGATCGTGCCCTTATTCCAACAAATACAAACCATGGCAACTGATAGCCTGTTTTGCATTCAAATATAAGGCAAGAGCCATCGCCTTCGAGGAATATTTAAAAAGCGGATCTGGAAGATCTTTCGCTAAAAACCATTTTTGGTAATTAATTCACATCAATGCCTACGCCCTACGAGGCTACGTCTGGCACTCCATTCAAATAAATTTTCATCTTTGCGATTGTTTTTCAACCGTTTCTTTTGAAAGAAACCACAGAAAAAACGGCACTCCGATGAGTGTAAACAAACTTGCAATCATGATGGTGTAAAGTGGCGTTTCATAAATAACCCAACAGCAAAAAATAAGGGCTAGGCTACCGTAGACCATCTGGGGAAGCTTGCGCATAACAGGTTGAAACCTTCGTAACAAAAGTCTCAAAAACGCAAGGCAACAGAGCATGTAAACAAACAAAAATGCAGTTACAGAAAAACCGAGAATTGTCACAACCTGTGTCGCCAAACTTTTATTAGCAGTCAAAATCAAAAATGGAACGATTCCAAGACTACCGACCAAGATTCCCCAGAATGGCGCATCGTATTTGTTTTTTCGTCCAAAAAATGCCGGCATAAATCCATCCTGCGCAAGCCCGAGAGCAATCTGCCCACTCGTCATGGTCCAGGCATTCAAACTTCCAATACAGATAAGCGATGCAATTGCTGATACCACCAGGTGCCAATTGCCCCCAAAGATGAACCGTACCACATCGGCATAGGGAGCATTCGAATGCGCAAGTTCATGACCAGGTATAACCCCCATAATGCCAAGAGCGTTAATCAAGTAGAGTATGGCAACACCTATGGTACCAGCGGCAACAGCGCGCGGAATTGTTTGGGTCGGATTTTCAACCGCCCCGGCCGCGGTTGTTGCTGTTTCAAGACCAATAAATCCCCAAAAAAAGATGAGCGTAACACACCCTAAGATTTGCGATGAAGCAAGATGAGCAATCGTTGCATCGAGCACAAAATTGTTGCTGTTAAAATGATAGAGCGCAAGCAATGGCACAATTAGGAGGAGAATTACTTTAAACGTCGTTAACAACAATTCTGCATGACCGGCTGTTGAGACCCCACGAAAATTTAATGCTGTAATGGCAATAAGCAGCGCTATTTCTAAAAGCAGATTGACGGTTGGGGAATTACAACCTATAAGCGGGGAAAGATACCCGACACTCGCAATAATAACAGCCGTCGAGCTAACCCACGAAACAACCCAATAGGTCCATCCAGTAAAAAAAGCTGCCGATGGTCCAAATGCTTCTTTGACATACACATGCGGACCACCTGTTTGGGGAAGCCATGAACAGAGCTTCGCAAATACAAGCGCCAGTGCAATAGCACCCAAGCCTGAAATTGCCCAACCGCCGAGACTAAACATACCATATGTTGCTAAATTCGCCGGTTGCATAAATACCCCAGATCCAATTTGACTGGCCGTTACGAGGGCAAACACCGACCAAAAACCTATTTTACGTGACATACCATATCCTTCTTTCTTAAAAAACTTAAAATACGTAATTTACGTGATCCTTGTCAGTTTTATGACTTAGAACTCTCATCAAATGCCCGTTTAGTGTGTATTTTTCATGAACATTGATTTTTTATGGAAAAAATTAAAATGAACGTTTACCGCTTTAAGAAAGAAATTTGTTTGAGCGGTTTTAGTTTTGAATCAATCGGAAGTGCGAGAAACGCCAAAAAATAATCACTTTCGACAAAAGCAGCACTGACAAAACGATGCCGGATCGGTTGTTGAGCAAACAGCCTTAAAAAAGAATTTTCACCACAAATATCCATGCGAGCCCCTCTATAAAACCAAACCTTTCATCCAATATCAATTTATCAAATGCCCTAAATTTATCAACCACCAATCCATTAGCAGCAAAAAATCAATTGGTGTTGTTTAAACAGACGCAGCCAATAACGTCTTGAATTCTTTCCCGCATAAGGTTATCATAGGTGAAAGTTCTAAGATCATCCAGTATGGCCCACCATATTATACTTCAAAAATCCCCTTTATTGCGCTTTTTTCCCTTAACGCAACGACAGTGTTCACGAACATTTTTTTAATAGAGAAAATTCATGCTAAAGAAATTTGTTTTAATTGTTGCATTCTTATGTTCAACACAAAGCTTTGCAATGCAGCCGCCAATCATTCGCGATATTGATCTTTATCAACGACATTGCATTGCCATTATGGGATGTTTATTTGACGATGCCCTACCGCCTAACGGTTGGTCAAAAATGGAAAAATTCAGTTTAAATGAAGACAAAATTTGTTATTTTTTGAATGAAAACTCGACATTTAATTTATCTATTTACAACAACTCTGACGTTCTTTCCTTTTTCCCTCCCAAAGAATGGAGATGGGCTGGTGAATATTATGAGTGGACTGATGATAAAAGCAAATCAATTCAAACACTTTCATGGAATGATCTTCAAGATGCTTATAGAGATGTTTTTAAAAAGCTGAGAAAGGGTTGGAGCGCTTGTTCCTTTTTGCAGGAAAGTGATATTCCTGACCGCTTTAAACCTGATGTAAAATGGAAATATTGTTGCTTTGCTAAAGAAATGCGTTTCAAGGGAGAAGCGAACGCTATCCTAAATATGATAAGCAAAACGATCTTGGCCAAACATGCTGCCTGCACCGATGACAATAGCTACTACGGAAACCCAAGTATCTATTCAAAGCCACCTGGAAAAATCTACCTTTGGATTGAAAAAGGTTTTGAGGAACAATTTGCTCGCCTATTTAAATTTGAACTAACAGTCCCTATCTGCAGTCAAGAAAAAGCATCAAAATCCAAATTTCTTTCCACAAAAACCTGTTAAATGCTGTCAAAATAATGTATAACATAAGGCTATAGACCAGTGTTTGTTCAAAAAAAACAATAATTACAATTAGGCACACAGGATTTTTAATTTTAGGGAGTTAACCATGTATAAAAAGCATGAGCATATTCACTTTATGGGCATTGGTGGTATTGGCATGAGCGGAATTGCCGAAATTTTACGCTTGCAAGGCTATACGGTAACAGGATGCGATACCTCAACCAACAATAAAACCATCGATCATTTACGTAGCATCGGATGCTCAATAGCCCCACACCACGACAAATGCCATATTATCGATGCTGATGTTTTGGTATACTCATCGGCCGTCGACCACCAAAATCCAGAAGTTGTTGCTGCCCTTTTAAAAGGAATCCCCGTTATCCCGCGCGCCCTTATGCTTGCTGAACTTATGCGCACAAAATTTAGTATTGCCGTGTCTGGCGCCCATGGAAAAACCACCACAACCTCACTTATTTCACACATATTTATTGAAGCACCCCAAAATCCAACCGTTATTATTGGTGGTATTCTCAAGAATATTAACAATAATGCCCACCTTGGGGACAGCGATATTCTTATTGCCGAAGCGGACGAAAGCGATCGCTCGCTATTGTACCTCAACCCAACAATGGCGGTCGTTACCAATATTGATGCCGAACATTTAGATACGTATAAAGATATTGAAGACATTAAAAATACGTTTAAAAACTTTTTGGCACGCCTGCCATTTTATGGCAAAGCAATTTTGTGCATCGATGACCCAAATATACAAGATCTTTTACCGTTGCCGCATATTAATGTCGTTAAGTATGGTTTAACCGATAAAGCGGATATTATGGGTGAGATTTGTGAATTAAATCCATCGTCATCTGTTTTTAATATCTATTCAAATAAAGTTGATCCTATTGCAAAAACAAGGAATAAACGGCTGCTTGGCCAAGTTACCATCAATATTCCTGGCGTGCATAATGTCCTTAATTCATTGGCCGCAACCGCATTATGTTTGGAATTTGATATGCCATTCATTACCATTGCAACGGCGCTTGCAACATTTAAAGGCGTTGAACGCCGCTTTGAATTTAAAGGCTCATATAACGGGGTTGAGATTTTTGATGATTATGGGCACCACCCAACCGAAATCAAAAACACCTTAATTGTAGCCAACCGCCGTAAACAAAAACGATTACACGTGGTTTTTCAACCGCATCGCTTTACCAGAACACAAAAATTGTGGGATGATTTTGTTGATCTTTTTGCCAATCAAACCGACGATTATACGATTGAATCTATATATATCACCGATATTTATCCAGCAAGTGAAAAACCAATTGAAAATATTACCAGCGACCTTTTGGTCAAAGCAATCAAGGCAAAAAACCCACAACTCAAAATTTATCACGTCCCAGGCTATGCCGAAATCGCTGAAAAAATTCGACCAACACTAGCTGAAGGCGATTTACTTATTACCATCGGTGCGGGCAAGGTTAATCAAGTTGGAGAAGCTCTGATCGCATTAAATCAGTAGGCCGGCAAAAATCAGGATAATTATTAGGGTCATAACTATTAAACGCCCATTCGCGCCCCTGCCAAATCTCAATCAAAAAATCTTTGGCCGAATTTTTATATTTGCGATGCCCATATTTTATCGAAAGCTGTTTTAATGCCTCGGTTTTATCTTTTTTTTGCTGGTCAAGAACCCATAATGCCGAAGCCTCACCCGTTCGATCCATGCCCCCAATACAATGCACCAAAATTGGCCGCGGAGCCTCCTGATAAATCGTAAGCAATTTTATGAGATCATTTTTGCTCGTTAAATAGATAGCGCTCATGCCCAAAGAAAAAAATAATGCGCCATTTTGCTCAGCAACCGCTTTTTCTTTTTTCCACCAATCGGCATCGTCATCACCGCGAAGGTTAATCACCGTTTTTATGCCAAATCGTTTAACATACTTATCAAGATCTTTTTCTGATAACTGTTGCGAACGGTAAAATTGGCCTTCTTCAAGAACATAAAAATTATCAAAAACTTCAGCAACGCCCTGCTTATTTCGCTCATTAAATTTGCTCAACTCTTTTAAAAAAGAGCTCAACGAAGCATCGGCATAAAAAAAACAACCTAAAAAGATAAACGATAAAAGCTTCTTCATAATTGCCCCCCACAAAGACTCCCTTATTAACCCCTTCGCCTAGTAAACATGCTCATTCAGAAAAGAATTGTTTTTCATAAAGCACATTTGGTATCTTTAAAAACAATATTCACCATGGCTTATTTTTAATATAAAAGAGTAGGTGCCCAAAAATGAAGATTTACCCGTATTTGCCCATAAATGTAAAAGGTCTTACAGGCTTTTTGTTTTTAGTCTTAATAAGCGTTTTCATGCCCGGATGCGCAAAATACAAAGCGCAACATGTGGTTCAAGAAGAAAAGGTCTTTAACACCTTTAAAGAACAGAAAGAGAATATCGACCTCACCATTCGAGTATTTGGTCAAGAAAAATTCAAAGATTATCTTTCGGCCTATCAACCAATTCACCTCCACCTAAAAAACAAAACGGCCCATCGGCAAGAATTAGCAATCAACGATATTTCATTACCAACCGAAACCCTCAAAACCCTCAAAAAACAAGAACCTAAGCTTTTCTCAATCAACTATATCCCCTGCGTTCTTGCTTCAATTTTAGGCATCTTTTTTTGGTGGGAATTTGTTTTGCCAAGCGCACTTATCCTTGGATCATGTGCAACCCAAGCAAGCATTATGCAATATGAACGTTCTATTAAATACCTTAAAAACAACACAAAATTCCCCAACGAAACGCTTACGATCGCCCCCTTTAGCTCAGTTGATACGCTTATATTTGTAAAACAAACACAATACACCCCACGTTTCAACCTCACGATTAAAACACCAGCGATAAAAACCTCAACAATATTTAATGTTGTTATAACGGCAAGGACGGCACATGCTTACCACATTAATTAACACATCAAAATTAATCCCCATCTTATTTTTTGTATCCAATATTTGCACAACCGTGTGCCAAGGAAAAACTTTTTACGATTTTTCACAAGAAAAAAATGACATAAAACTTTCGGTCCATGCATTATCAAATACAGAAATGCGAACGCTCTTTAACTGCTACAATCCGGTAAAAATCACGCGCCTCACCTCATATTATAAAGCGATTGAAATAACGGTTGAAAATCGCACAGCACAAGAATATTTACTTGCTCAAAACAACATCGAACTCCAACTTGAAAATACATTAATTATCAAACGAAAAGTTATAACCAATCCAATAATCGTCCCAACAATTACCACATTAGCAACTTCGGCCGCTCTGATATTAGGAATTGGTTTTGCCGCCATCCCAAGTGTTTTTTTTAGCGCAGCACTTGGCATCACAACGCTTAATCTCAACATGCAACAATCAAATAATTTCTCGATCAAAAACATTCGTACAAAGGTCCTTGACGCCCAACACCCAGCACTTTTACCAAGTTTTAGCAAAATACAAAAAATTGTTTTCGTTGCCTCAAAAAATATGCGTAAGCAATTTCCTATTTCACTTGAATCAATTGATCGCTCTCAAAAAATATCGTTTGAGATTTCGCTCAAAAAACCATAATCGATCGCTTGTCTTTTTTTCAAAGTACTTTACACTAACGCCAGATTTAAAAACTTTAACAAAAGATAAAAATCATGATCGAAATAAAAAAGAAAATCTGCGCACCATTAATCGTTATTTTTGCATTGGGATCTTTAAACCTCCTTCACACAAAAACAATCCAAGAAGAACAACAAAATCATTCATCAATTAAAAGCCATCTACTCATTGCCGGCACGGCAACAAGCATTATTACGACGGCACTTATATACAACGCTTTAAAAAATGTTCAAGATATACCGCAAAAATCACCACAACTACAAATCAATAACAACATAAAAAACAACCAAGAAAATATTGAACTCGAAAAACAATTACGCACAGAACAGATCCAACAAGAAATAGTTGCCACGCTTGCAGCACTAAATAAAGAGCTACAAATTTTATGTACAAAAAATAAACAAACTAATAACGAACAAGCATGCCTTGCCGCTGAATACTTGCAATACGAGCTCAAAAAGCAATCTGACGCAACAAACATAGAACGTAAAAAACAAGAAAAGCTTGTGGAATTAATTCAAAAAATACAAGAACCAGAACAACAGGAAGAAATAACACAACATCAATATGAACCTCAAACACCAACCATTAAAAAAGAACCACCGATAAAACAAGAACCAAAAAGAATATTCCCTGTCAATAATGAACAAAAAGAAAAAACTGAAATCAAAAAAGCTCCCCCAAAAAACAAAGGGGCTCGTTTACGCGCTCAAACAGCAAAACTCAACGAAGAAGCCAAAAAAATAAGCCCTGAAGATCTTTCAGGGCTATTACGAAGTGGTAAACGTCGTTATAATTAAATCTATTTTTCTTTCCACGTACTTTCGATAAACAATTCCTTAAGTTGTGCCGCATCAACCTTTGCCGGTGTTTGCATCATCAAGCATGAACCTGTTGTTGTTTTTGGAAATGCAATAACATCACGAATTGATTCTGTTTCGGCCAACATCATTATTAAGCGATCGATACCAAAGGCGATGCCACCATCTGGTGGATAACCAAAAGTTTGAGCTTCGAGTAAAAACCCAAATTTTTCTTTTGCTTTTTCTGGGTTAATGCCCAAGGCACTAAATACTTTGCTTTGCACTTCGGCGTCATGAATACGAATTGAACCACCGCCAAGCTCTTCGCCATTATAAACTAAATCATAAGCGCGAGCTTTGACTGCCCCGAGCTCCATATTTTCCCAGCCAATTTGTGGAGAGGTAAATGGATGATGTTTTGCATCCCAACGATTTTCTTCTTTATTCCATTCAAACATAGGAAAATCGACAACCCAAAACATTGAGTGTTTATTTTTATCGATCATATTAAGCATCTTGCCCAAGTTCAATCGTAATTGGCCCAAGATTGTCCACGCATCTTCAAATTGTCCAGCAACCACAAATAACGTGTCGCCATCAGCCAATTCAGGCATAACTGTTTTTGCTTGTTGCCAAAAATCAGTTGGTAGATTTTTTGCAATGGCCGAATCAAGTGAACCATCTTCTTTGCGACGAATCCACAAAAGTCCCTTGGCTCCAAGTTCTTTTGACACGTAATTTGAAATATTATCAAGTTCCGAACGGCTAAAATGCTTGCCAGAAACACACAAGGCGCCGACCTTGCCTTTTCCTTCAATAATCGACTTAATAAAGCTGACTGTGGTTGACTCAAATAGCGATGAGATATCCTTGATTTCTAAGCCAAATCTCATGTCCGGTTTATCTGACCCAAAACG
>CAZLQB010000044.1:5678-8641 GCA_964561585.1 uncultured Pseudomonadota bacterium | reverse complement strand
AAAACAAGCGTTCTTGGCGCACTCAATATGCTTGAATTAGCACGCAAAAATAACGCCTGCATATTACAAGCATCAACAAGCGAAGTATATGGCGATCCTGATATTCACCCTCAAGTTGAATCGTATCGCGGATGCGTTAATCCAATTGGTATACGAGCGTGTTATGATGAAGGAAAACGTTGCGCCGAGTCGATCTTTTTTGACCATAACAGAATGTACAATACCGATATAAAAGTCATTCGTATTTTCAATACCTACGGTCCGAACATGGACCCTGATGATGGCCGGGTGGTGAGCAACTTTATTATGCAGGCGCTTAATAACCAACCCCTGACGATGTATGGCAACGGCACCCAAACACGATCATTCTGTTACGTTGATGACCTGGTAAACGGAATTACCCGCATGATGGAAACCGATAATACCGTTCAAGGTCCGGTTAATTTGGGCAATCCTGATGAATTTACTCTCATCGAACTTGCACACCATATTATCGAACTTACCCAAAGCTCATCAAAAATAGTCTTTCAACCGCTTCCCCAAGATGACCCCAAACAACGCTGCCCCGATATTAGCAAAGCACGGCAATTGCTCAATTGGGAACCTAAAATCAAGCTCGACGAGGGGCTGAAAAAAACAATCGCATTCTTTGAAAAAGGTTTAAGGAATCATCACCATGCCAAAATTATCTATAGTAATCCCCTGTTATAACGAAGCAAAAAACATTCCGCTCATTCTCCAGCGATTTGACGCCGTTATAAAAAATCATTCAATTGAAGTGATTCTCGTTAATAATGGCTCGCATGATGAAACCGAAACTATATTACACGAGCTCCTGCCTCAATATCCATTTGCTCGTACCGTAAAAGTGGACATAAACCAAGGCTATGGTTATGGAATTCTTTTTGGACTTAATCATGCAACCGGAGAATTTATTGGCTGGACGCATGCCGATATGCAAACCGATCCGAGCGATGTAATTCACGCATCTGAGTTAATACAAATGGCCTCTTTTTGTCATCCCGGACGTGATCCGGGATCCATCCTAAACAACATTTTCATCAAGGGCCTCCGTAAACAACGCCCCCTATTTGATGTCCTTTTTACAACCGGCATGAGCATATTTGAATCCTTGTACCTCAAAACAAAATTGTGGGATATAAATGCCCAGCCAACCATTTTTCATCGTAGTTTTTATGCACAATGGAAAAACCCGCCGCATGATTTTTCACTCGATTTATATGCCCTTTATATGGCAAGAAAACATAATTTAACCATTATTAGATTGCCGGTGCTTTTTCCACAACGCATCCATGGCCAATCGAGTTGGAATACCGGACTTGCGTCCAAATGGAAGTTTATCAAACGTACTATTGAATATAGTCTTCGATTAAAAAGAACTTTTAATTAATACATCTAAGACACCTCCCTTAAAGAAAGATTAATCATGATATATATTGCCCATCGCATCAACACCATAGAAGAACTTAAAAAAATACCCGCCAATGTCGGCGTCGAAATTGATTTGCGTGATAAAAGCAACAACCTTATCCTGCAGCACGATCCATTTAAGGATGGGGAAAATTTTGAGGAGTACCTCAAACATTATAACCATGAGCTTATGATCCTTAATATCAAAAGTGAACGGATCGAAAACCGCATCCTCGAATTACTCAAAAAATATAATGTTACCAATTACTTTTTTCTCGATTCATCATTTCCCATGATTGTTCAGCTCAGCAATCAGGGCGAAAAAAACAGCGCACTCCGCTTTTCTGAACTTGAAGGAATAGACACCATTTTGGCCATGCAAAACCGCGTTAACTGGGTATGGATTGATTGTTTTACCAAGCTTCCCATAACCCAACAAATTGCGCAGCAACTAAAAACTGCCGGATTTAAAATTTGTTTGGTATCACCTGAACTTCAAGGCCGAGACCATGAAATTGAAGCTTATAAATCATACCTAAAAGACCATGCTATTACCGTTGATGCAATTTGCACCAAGGGCTATAACATTGCTCGTTGGCAAAGTTCAAATTGACCAATATTCACGAGCTGGCTAAATTGATAGCTTTTTGCATTCAGGCCTTCAATTGCTGTTTTTTCAACAAATGTATCGTATGCAATTCGATATGGATGCCATGAACATTTGTTGAAAAAACTTTGCCAATATTCATAGGTTTTTAGGTCATTTGGCGTTCCCCAACCAACATAAAAATCTACTTCAAAAACCTTAACACGAAGGCCCATAGCAATAAGTTCTTGCATGCAACTATCAACATAAAATTCGCCATTCACACGGATATCTTTTGCTTGTAATTGCTCTAATGCCTGTAAAAAGTAGCCGGCTTTTTTGAAATAAAACGTACCTATAATTGCATGGTCTTTTTCTGGCGTTGATGAAACAGGAACCTTTACCGATACGCCGGTGGCATAATCATTTGTATCAACGTTTACCCAGCCATACATGTGCGGGAAGCGCTTGCTCGTTGGATTATTTTTAAACGTCCAGATAACAGCATCAACCAATGGATCGTACATTAAATGGGTGTATTTTTCTTGATCAAAAACCATGCCGTTATCACACGCACCAATAAGCAATGGATTTTCGGCATCCTCTGGGGTTAAGCCCAACGCACACGTACACGCTTGCCCCTCGGTAACTTCATCCAATGTGACAATATTAGCTTGTGGGTAATATGAACGAACAACATCGTCAACATGATATTTTTGCACGTGTTCTTTGAGACAAACAAAAGCCTGTTTTTGTGCTTGCGGCAATTGCTGCGCCGCCTGAATAATCATCGGCTTGCCCGAAACAGGTATTAACGGTTTTGGTAACGTATACCCTTCGTGGGTAAACCGTTGCCCACGGCCGGCAAGTGGAATAAGATTAAGGCAATTGTTTAAGATGGATCCTGAAACAAGTTCAGGATGACAAATGACACCCCTAAAATACC
>CAZLQB010000044.1:0-5668 GCA_964561585.1 uncultured Pseudomonadota bacterium | reverse complement strand
TCGATATTGGAATATTAACCTGATCGAAGAACACAATCCTGAATGTGCCGATCTATTCGAAGTAATCTTTGGCCCCGCTGAATGAACAATGTTTCAAAATAATAAGGAATGGATCCTGAAACAAGTTCAGGATGACAAATGACACCCCTAAAATACCGCGACCACATGCTATATTCCTCAACATCCTCAGGGGTCCCCCACTGCAACATATGCTGAATCTCATAAACAAACGTTTTTAAGCCATCACGCTTTAGCATATTATAAACAAGGCTTACGTAAAACTCGCCGTTAAGGTTAATGTTGTCGTCCATGAGTTGTTGAAAATACTTTTTCACATACGAACCGCGCTTAAAATAATACGTTCCATTTGAGGCAAACTCATTCATGCGGTTATTGGTAAACGGTTCTTTTTCCTTAATTTCAACCAACCACTGATTTTCATCTTTGATAAAAGCATAATTAGTGCAACCAAGCATATGGGGATGATATCCACGGTATGAGGGAATTGCCCCATCGGCATCAAACGCTCGCACATATTGTAAAAAATCTTGATAATCCCAATGCGTTCCAAAATCACAATAATTAACAATGACTTCGTCATTATCATTAATTTCATCAAATATTTTTGATACGGCGTAAACAGGCCCCTTTTTATGCGGAGGAATTGCAATAATTTTTCCATCTGGCGCAATGCGCTGTAAAATTTCACGCATATTGGTTTGGTCTAAATGATCCTGATTACAAATGAAAATGAAATTATGCTCACCAGGAAAAAGATTTACCACGTGCTCGATAATTGGCATACCATCAACGTCAATAAGCGGCTTGGGGTCTTTATAACCAGCATCTAAAAACCGCTTACCAATACCGGACATTGGAATAATAATCTGCATTTTTACCCTTTAACAATTTTGTCGATATTGCTCGGATGACATTCCCGCCAACACGTTAAGATCATGGAACGCAAGCGATTGCACCTTTCCTTGACCATGAAAGAGCATGATAATTTGCGCTTTAACAACAGCTTCAGCTTCCTGCGCCTTGCGGACCGAAGGGGCTAGGAAAAAGAGATTGCCTTCATATATAATCACCCGAGGATATGTGGTGTATTTTAACCAATATGCTTTTATGCCAAAGGCCTCCCCAGAAGAAACAAAAACAACTTCATAACCACCATACACAAAAGCATCTGGACAAATTGGTTGTACCGAAAACAAGTCGCGTCTAGTTTTCAACATCACTTTTAACACCGCATCATCGGACAAATAAGCAATGCCATTAAAAGATGGAATTGCCTGTTGCACGAGCCCCGAAATAGACGTCGTTTGTTTATACGAGCTAAAATCAACGCCCAAAAATTGCTCGAGCGCTGATATAATCTTTTCGGTTTCTTGTAATACCATCTCAGAATTTTGCCCATGGACCACAAGCCCATGGTTTTGCAAAAAAATAATGTGCGGCAATAAGCCTAATGCTTCACTTTTATGCAATAATGCCGAGGCAAGCTCGTGCCCTGGGGAACAATAATCAATAAGTAAGGCGGCGGGAAATAAACCGCTGAGCACCGTTTTCCAATCAGGCCGACAAACCACCATGCCAACAGCCAACGGATGGGTATGCACCACCCATGTATCCAACAAAACATGCATTGGCGTCTCGATTGACGGTTTTGGTGAGCCATCAATTAACGTATTCTTCAAACAATCAAAGGCGCTATACCCTTTATCAATTTCAACCTCAGATAATCCAATGCCCGAAGCCTTAATAAACATTATGCCATCATCGCTTTTTACCGATATATTGCCACCGCCAGCCTGAATTAAATCAAACCGTTGACCAACATATTTAGAAATTTTTACAAATTCGGCACAATCATTACTCGTAAAAGCCATAACATCCTCAATCGCCATTTTCTCTCATTTTTTCACTCATCAAAAGCACAACAATAAGCTGCACAAAGCCACGATACCCATCTTGCCAACAATTATCATTTTCAATAAGTTCGTCTAAATTAGCCACCATATTTTTGGCAAGCGTAATAATCGGGGTGCGTTTTGGGGGCTCGGATAATATAAGATATTGAGTCGCTAAATCGTCCGTATAATCCCATTCAACACCCATGCCGCTTTTTTGTAGCTCATAAACAATAGACTCAAGCCGGACGCTCGAATCAAGGGTAACCTTAAGCTTAAGAGGGACAATTGCAGCCCCATCACCAACAACAAAATCATCGCCAACAAAATAGGTAATAATAAGGTCAGCAAAATTACGCTGCGGCGTAATATATTTTTGGGCATCCGGTTTTCGTTGCTCCAATTGTTCAATAACTTTCTCTTTTGTATACCCGCGACGCGCCGCATCACGAAGCAATTTCCAATGAATGCGTAGTTGAGGGTCGGGATCAAGATAAATTTTTACATCGATAAGTTTTCGCATTTTGGGCAAATAAAACGGGTGCAGCCCACTTAACACAATAACATCGTTAGATTCGATAACCTGAGGCGTGGTAAATTTACCGGTATGATGATCATAATGAATACGCGAAATACTTTCTCCGCGTTTAAGAATAAGAATTTGTTCCGCCTGCCGATGAATATAATTTGCCTTTGGGTTAAGATGGGTCACCTGACGCCAATGCTCGTCATGCCGCTCCCATTTATGATCGCCATCACCTTCCAATTCGGTTGCCCGACGTCCCAAAAGACTCTTAATATCTTCCATTAAGGTGCTTTTGCCTGCCCCGCTATCACCACCAATCCCCATAATTAATGCGGCCCGCGTTTTGTAGATGGCGTTACTTTTTACCCCAAATTTATACAGGGCATACATCATTAAAAAGCCTACAACCTCAAGCACGGTAAAAAGTAAATTGCAAAAGCGGCCACTTTCAACCTTGAAATTTATGACCGTGTTCAAAAAAGTTAGGTCGCTATATTCAGGCTTATAACACAAAACAAAAAACAACAAATATGCCGCAGAAAAGCCGTAATACAACAACAAAAGATTTACTTGCTCGCGGTACATTTTAATCAGAAAAATACTTAAAAACGGCAGCATCCACACGTACCAACCTGGCGCGGGCGGCACGAGTAAAACGAATAGCCCAAAAACCATGCCCATAAAAGCATCTAACAAATCATTGTTTACTTTTTTGTAGACAAAAAACCGCCCGTATATCATAAAAAGCGCCGCTATTGGCAAATATACTTTCAAGTTTTCCATGGCCACATAAACATCAAACAGCATCATTTGTTTAGAATTGCGCAAAACCATATAATAAAAGCCATCGCTCAAAATATAGGGCGCTACAAAAAAACAATATATCCCCACGGGAATCGCAACGAAAAAGCTCGCCTGGCGTAATGAAAAGTTTTTCAACACATACACAAACAAAATTGGCATGGCGGCCATGACATGAAATTTCACACTTATGGCAAAACCCAAAAATAATGCCGCGTAATAAACATGCCTTTTTTTGAGAAAAAAAAGAGCCGTAAACAATAACGCGGTTGGCATCATATCAAGTTGTGAATGCATATATACCGCATATAAAATGATAGGGCTTGCCGCATAAAAAATAACGATCGCCTTTATTTTGGTTGGGAATAATTTGATGAGCAAACAGGTTATTGCCAAATCTCCCAAAAATGAGGGGATTTTGAGCGCCACATTTTGAAATTCAATAGCATTAAAACCAACGATAGAAAAAAACCACGAAAAAAAAGAAAGAATATAAAGCATCAATGGGTTATAGGGAAACTCAACCCCTGCCGCCAGCTGGTAAAAATGGCTCCAGGGATTGCCACCATAATGAACAAAATGCGAAACAAAGGGAATAAACAGGTGATGCATAAAATGTGAGGAAAAAAGGCACAGCACCAAAAACTTAACCGCAAAAATAACATAAAGCCATTTTACATAACGTTTTTCAGCCAACATAAACACTCACACTCACCATTTTCCTTTTTTAAAAACAAGCTACATTAATACAAGATACTTCAGAATAAAAATTAGAAAAGGGAGATGTGCGATGACTAAAAGGAACTGTTTAATCACGCTTATTCTTTTTTTTATCGGCATTATCGCCATTTTTATGGTGCCCTTATTCACCTGGGGCTTTGTTAATGATGATTTTATATTTCTCCATTACTGCATCAAAACTCCCTGGGCAAATATGCTCAGTTTTTTTTACCATGGCTCGCCATCAAATATGGGGGTCTCTGCAAATGCGCCAATGCCCAAATTATCATTTCTTGTCGCTTTATATCGGCCTTTATTAAGCCTTATCATTAAAATTCAAGCCTCCTTTTTTGGACTCAATGCTTATTCCTATAAACTTATGGGGCTTGTTATTCACGCCTCACTATCAACGATTATATTAAGAATTTTACTTTCGTATTTCTCATTTACAGTTGCATTAATAAGCGCGCTGTTTTTTGCTTTTCATCCAAGCTTATTTACGTGGCTGGGTGTCCTTGCGTGCCAAACTTATGCATTTGACCTTGTTTTCTTGATTGTAATTGCTTGGGCTTTAAAACGATTTTTTGATACAAATAATGCATGGTTCTATTTTGCTGCATGCCTTTGTGCTTTTTTGAGCATGCTCGCCCGAGAAACATTACTCTTTTTGCCGGCATGGATCTTTATTTTCACGGCCTACAATAATCATAATTCCCCTATTATCAAAGCCGTTAAAATCACGAGCGGCTTTGTTATCAGCCATATAACCTATTTTGCCCTCAAACTCTATTTATTCCCATTTAACAAACTTGATTCCGGAACCGGTTTTGCGTTAACCCCAGCATCATTTATCGCACGGCAAATGGACCGTTTTTACGATATCGTCACCTTTGTGTGTGATTTTTTTGGCATTTCGCTTATCCCCGGCAACCACCAAATTATTAAGGGTGGCCTTTTATTGATGTGTATAACATTACTTATTGTTCCCTTTTTTATGCAGCGGCAAAAGCTTTTACTGGCTTTCCTTATTTTAAGTATTGCCATACTTGATTGGCCGTCGCTGCTTATCGTCCACCACCCCCGCTATATTTATGTTGGGCTGCCATTTTTTATATTTATGTTCGGTTATGCGTTAACATTTTATATCAAACGATTTCCGTCCATAAAGAAAATCATCCTTTTTGGGGTTTATGCGCTACTGATTCCACTTTTTGCAGCACACATTAATAATCAATATAGTACGGCAACATCACTCAATATTTTTTCCTCAGCGGTTAAAAAACTTGCCCATGAACCATCGCTTGGGTCAAATCCAATATACCTTGTTGGGCTACCAATGCCTTGGTCTGGAATAGGGATCGAACAGGGCCTGCAATTATATAACCCTCAGTTACACAACAAAGTAATTCCGTGCCGCGAAACCTATAAAGAAAAAATTAACTTTTTAACAGAAACAGACCACGAAAATGTATCGTTTACCCCTGAGCAATTAAACAAAAATGCGCCGCTTAATGAGCCCGTCTCCTTTATTTCATGGGATTTTCAAAAACAATGTTTTTACCAAATTATTTGGAATTAATGAAACAAAAAAAGAAATACTTTTTCTCCTATTTTGTCATCCTGAACTTGATTCAGGATCAATCTTGTTCTTTAGGATGGATCCTCGATCACGTCGAGGATGACAAAGAGTCCTTTACAAATACATGCA
>CAZLQB010000043.1:4785-8815 GCA_964561585.1 uncultured Pseudomonadota bacterium | reverse complement strand
AAACATACTTAAAACAAAATATAATCTTACCCCGATCGCACAAGGATCGTACCAACAAAATACAATCAATATTACAACGGCCGTTAACGCCATCTCCCCAACGGCACCAAATGCCATTATTTGTATTGCTCAAGCCCGCCCAGCATATAATTTTATTCGCCACATTATTAACCAGGGCCTCCACCAAACAACATTCTTAGCCCTTGGACAACTATTTTCGATTCAAGCTCCGCTCAAAAAATCACGCGGCATTGACATTATTACCTCATCGGTCGTCCCAAACCCAATCAATAGCAAACTACAAATAGCCAAAGAATATCGTGCCGACATGAAAAAGTATTACCCAAACAAACCACTCACCCCATTCTCGTTTGAAGGGTATATTAATGCCGCTATTTTCTACGCCGCCCTTACCTACACCACCCCCCCCATAAGCGCACAAAAAATGATTAACGTTATTTCAAGTTTTAATAATTTTAACTTTAAAGGCTTGCCACTTTCATTCAATGAAAAAACGCGAGCAATTTCTTGCAACGTTTGGATTAATACAAGCGCACAAAATAAATGGTTATTATCGCCAACTAATTAGGTAAATTTTATGATTAAGAAATTAAAACAATTCATACATGCTTTTTTTGATTTCAATAGCTCAACAAGCAAAGCGGCTATCCTTGCGTTGATGGCTTCTACCATGCTTATTGTTTTCAACGCGGCACTTCAACGAATGTACGTTACCGACAAAATTCCCAAAATTGTTCCAATCACATCAAAAATCATTAAAGAATTAGGGCCGTTCGCCGTCAAAGTAAAAACCGGCCTGTTTATAAAAAACCTTCCTGAATTTGACCTCGTAAAAAACGTTTTCATCTTTGACTCAGTTTTATGGTTCGAATTTAATGCCGATGAAATAATGCTCGAAACCATTGAACGTTTTTCATTTGACAAAGGAACGATTTTATCCAAAACACAAGCCGATATTCGCATCATTGAAAATAAAATATTCGCCAAATATAATGTGCTATTCACGATGAAATGTGATTTAAACTACCACAAATTCCCGTTTGAAGATCATCGCATTGTCATTATGCTTGCCAACAACTTTGTTACACCAGAGGAAATGTACTTTACCATTGATGGTTCATCATTCCAACTTGCACCAAACATATTTCCCGCAAGCTGGAAACCCCAAGATCTCAGCGTCGACACCGGCTACCAATCACTGGAACTTGACCAACAGGATAAAACAAAAAAAACAGATAACCCAAAAGCACTTTTTATCATCAACGTCCTTAAGGCTGGCGCGCGCAAAGCTTTGATTATCTTTTTGCCCTTATTTTCGGCAATATTTCTTTCTCTTTTTTCCTTTGCCATGAACCTCAGCAATATCGTTGGTAAATTTAGTTTATCCATTAGCGCCGTCTCGGCCCTCCTTGGCTATCGCTTTGTTATCGAACAAATGATGCCACAGGTTGGTTATTTCACCACAACTGACGAAATTTACCTATTTCTCCTGATTGCAGCATTTATAATTTTCCTTTACCAATTATTTGCAACACGCCTTTATATGCTTCGCGAAGAAGAACGTAAAAAAAATGCCGCTCAACATATTAACGAACCTAAAGACCCAATAAAAACAGTGCCTGGCATAGACCCGCTTGAAAAACTAAATACCAAAGTATTCTTGGTCGTTGCGGTCTTATTTACGGTCATTATCAGTTATCTTATTCTTAAATAAATTGTGAAAAAGGAGTTGTAATGAAAAGAAGACGCACACATAAACCATTAGCCAATTATCTTTTGCTTCTTCTAAAAATTCTTGCAGCCGCTATTGGCGGCCTCACCATTCTTGTTGGTGCTCTTCTTTTCGTTTTACCGCGACCAGTTTATAAAACTGGATTTAAAAATCTCCAAGAGCTTCAAGCAGTTGCACAACGAACAAATGAGCTTGAACCAATGAGCAACAACAACACGCTCAAACCAGAATTTAGTTCTTATTATGAACGCTATAAACCAACATTAAAATTTGTACTGCGCGAAAAATTAACCTATCTCCTTTCGTTGGTATATTTGGCACCGCAACCTGCATTTTCTCCCGGTTTTTTCAAAACACTTATTGAAAATATAACAAAAGAACATGAAAAAAAAGAACAGGCCGGCGGAACAATTATAGGTAAAATAACGAGTACCGAAAATTCGAAATTTATCATTTTTGGCAACCTTCAAGGCTCATTTCATTCATTTGTTCGCGACCTTGAAAAGCTTAAAGAGCTTGATTTGATAAGCGATAAGCTACAACTAACACAACCAGACACCTATATTTTTTTCATGGGTGATGTTATTAGCCGTTCATGCTATTCGATGGAAACAATGGCAGCCGTCGCACGAATTACCCAAGCGAATCCAGAAAAGGCCTTCTATCTTAAAGGAAACCACGAAACATCAAATTACTGGCAAGAACACACCCTTAAAACAGAGCTTCAATTACGAGCCTCACATTTATCTAAAGAACTTATCCCCCTTGCCACGCAAGTAAATAAATTCTTCGAAACGCTTCCTGATGCCTTCTATATAACCATCCCAAACAAACAAAAAGAATTTATACGTATTTCAGACTCAGGCCGAACTCAAAATGAGGTGCTGAACGAAAACACCTTCGCCTCATTTTTAACACAAAAAGATGCAGCGCCTGTTTCTTTTTTCGTTATAAAGGAAAAACTTCTAGCCGAAGAATCTGAAAATCCAATAATCATTAAAGCAATATTCCGCGGCGAAAAAAAACGTGAATCTTTTCAGCCAATGCAGGGGTTAAGGTTCCTGGCACCAGACATTGACGCGGTTGCCTGGAATATACTTTCGTGTCCAAATTATGTTTATCAACGCGCCATAAAATTTTATCATGACGCTTTTGTGATATTGGAAGCAGGCAAGACTATTGATGATTGGAAAATACAACTTTATAGCCGCGACTCACGAACAAAAAATCAATTTAAAAAAACAACCTATTTCATGATGTCAGGCATCGATGCCACAACAAACAAAAAGCTTGAGCTTGATCAGCCAAAACAATCAAAAAATGAAACCAAAAAACCTGCGCGCTCATTAGTCCCTACCGCTAACGAAACAAAAAAAGAAGAATCAACCAAAAAAGAGCTACCACCAGAAAAACCAGAAAAAATTGAAGAAAAAAAAGTTGAACCAATTAAGGAAAAACCGGTAGATAAAAACACATCAACACTTGTTCCAGCACCACCACCACTTCCACCACAAGAAATCGAAAAAGATGAAGTTTTGCCGCCGCCTGCACCAATAACACAGCACCAACCAGCACAAGCGCCGCAATACCCATCGGCTCCAATTTACCAAACAATTATTTACCCACAAAACTGTCCCGCTCATCCTCAAAATAAACCCGAAACAATAATACACGAAGCGACCGCAGAAACAGCACCCGCTAAAAATGAAGAAACGTTAGCAAAAATACACGACCTTCTTTTGAAGTTGACCACAACCCTTGATACCATGCAAAAAAATCAAGAACAGCCAATAAATACCCAAATGGGAACCACGCCCTAAGGAGATGTGATGAATTATAAACGGTTACTTTTTTTACCGATTTTGTTTATATCCAGCTTGGCACTTATTGCCTCAGATGCGTCAGACGACACCGAGGATAAACAAACGCTGATTGGCCCTCCGCAATTTCTCCAACTAAAACGCAACGACATAAAAATGACGCTTGGCGGCAGTCTTAAAGATGACTTTTTCTTTTACAATAACGTGCGAACATTACGTAATGATTATTCGGACCAAAACAATTTTGTTCGCCACAAAATGGCGCTTGACCTAAGAACAGAACAAGGCGCCAAACGCTACGGCACCGCATCATCAGAAGCAGAACTCAAACTAACCAACTACGTTTACTGGCAACAATATGGGCATTATCTGCCCTTTTCGAAACAAGATATACGGTCAACCGATTTTGATAGCGTTATTGTTGCTCGCGACGTTACGGTCAAAACACTTATGCCGC
>CAZLQB010000043.1:4097-4775 GCA_964561585.1 uncultured Pseudomonadota bacterium | reverse complement strand
GAACAGGCATGGTTCAAATTGAACCTCGATACCTTCATGAAAACATTTGATAAACACCCGGCCTCATTTCAGCTTGGTTTTTTCAAATACTTCGTTGGCCGTGGCGTCTCGCTTGGGTACCATGACGATCTGGCTGTTGATTACCTTGGCTGGCCAGGCGAAGGTGGTTATACGCGTTACCCACATATGCCACCCGGCGCCTTATTTCGTGTAGCACTTAGTGAAAATTGGACGGCCGATCTTTATTGGATGAAATGGAGTTCGGTAAGCACCGACCTTGAAGATACGCTTGCCCCAAGCCGATCGCAACGCTTGGATGCTGGTCCCGGCAGAGGCGTGAACAAAGACCGTAGCAACTACGTACTTAAGTTTGATTATATGCCCGAAGATTCGCCCCTTGGCGACCTTCACTTACAACCATATTTAGTCCATACGCGAGCACCGGAACAATCAATTGAATTTGAAGCTGACGCGAGCTCAAACCTAACCACGCTTGGCGCCATGGTTGACTGCACCCATGGAAATTTTAATGTAAACATCGAAGTGGCAGGACAATTTGGAAACCAGAATATTTATCCAATCGATAGAAACGTTAAAGTATTAAGTGGCGGAACGCCAACATTTAGTCATATTGTATACGATGGAATTCCTGCCGGTACTGCTGGCGATATACACGTC
>CAZLQB010000043.1:0-4087 GCA_964561585.1 uncultured Pseudomonadota bacterium | reverse complement strand
CGTCCCCGTTAGATCAATAGCCGTTACAACATCAGGTCACAACGCACCAGAAAGCCAACTTGAATATATCGTCAATTTACCAAGCAATAGAAACGTTAACGCTAACGGCTCTCAACTTAAAAATGCTCAAGGCGCTAATTTGACAATCAATAAATCGACTGGTTTAGAAGGTGGAGCCGGCTCTACTAAAATATACAACGCCGATGCTTTTGGTAATGCCCGCTTTCGCCCTGGCTACAAACTTGATTATCAAGGGTTCATGGCATTGGCGGACGTCAGCTATACATTCGACGACTTGCCCTATAAACTGACCTCAGCTGCTGGATATATCTCGGGCGACAATTATCCGTACAACGATGAAACAAGTCGAACATACCGCGGCTTTGTTCCAATGCGTTCACGTTACTCGGGACAATCGATGGAAAACTTCCTCGTCTTTGACCGCATGGTCATTCCACGTCCACTCAACATTTCACACCGAACCCTTTGGGCCTACAATAACGTCAAGGATTTATCCAACCTTCAATTTTTGGGAATTGGTTTAACCTGGTATCCACTCAACAATCGGAAAAAATGTTTTTGCTCTACCAATATTTGGGGATTGTGGGAAGTTGCGCAACTCAAGGCTTGGGACCAATATGGTAGCCACCCTGACGCCGCCACCGAAAAACAAATAGCCCTTGAACGCGCACGCCTTGGTTTCCCCGGCGCTCCAAGAACTTATGCCGGCACCGCAACTCCTGGCAACTGTGGGTGGACGAGCACCAAGGATGCTAGCCGCATGCTCGGCGTTGAACTTGACCTTCGAGCAACGTATAACTTTCTTGATCATGCCAGCGGTTATGCATTGTTCAGTCTTTTCATGCCCGGCAAATTATACCGAGACCTTGAAGGACAACCAAACTTCACCACGCGCCGCGTTGACAACCAAGGGCTGAGTCACTACGATAGCTTAGGTAGTGAACCGGCATTTGCCGCCGTTGTTGGATTAAATTATAAATTTTAAGGAGTTTATCATGAAAATAACAAGCTTTATTGAATGCGACCCTGAATCAGGTATGTATATAGCAATTGTTCCCTCAATCCCAGGTGCTCACACACATGCGGCAACACTTGATGAGTTACAAAAAAACTTACACGAAGTTGTAGAACTGTGCCTAGAAGAAATGAACAACGCAAAAAGAAAAATTAAGAACTAATTTGTCCTACTTTGTCATCCTGAACTTGATTCAGGATCCATCTTATTTTTTCCGGCTCGATGGCCTGGATAACAAAAAGACAACGACCTAAACAAGGAGCAAGAAAATGAAATTCGCCTATTTAATCATCGCCACACTTCTCATATTTTCATACACACCTATAAGTTGCCAAAAAATCACCGCTACTGCTATTTCTCAAGCAATATTACCCCAAACGCTTGACGCTTTTATTGCCAAGCTTGCGGAAGATAAGCCGGTTAAACTTGAAAAATTACCCGAAAAAATGAAAACCGAATTAAACAAACGCAAAGAACTTGTTTTGACCTCATTAATCAAAACAATGGAAACTGATAATCGCGACTTCGTTGAGGTAAGCGAGCTTGAGACATTAACGCACAAAAAATTTGATCTCTTTTTGGAACGCGCAAAATATGTTGTAATTTCTCAGTGGAGTCAAAATGCTATCGCATCACTTGATTCACTTAAGTTTGTGACAAACACCCGACCGTTTCCTATTCCGAAAAAATAAAGGGTTGCGGGGAAGCAACTCGTTCCTACGGCGCAAAAACAAAACCATGCCCGCGTTTTCTTGGTGATGGACTTGCATCATCACCATCATTTTTGCGCTTGAGCGGTGATGCAGCTCTTGTTTCAACCATATCTTCAAAACCAAACATAACGTGAGACGATGGCCGTTCGGCCAATCTATAACGAACAAAAGCATCGCTCACCCTTAAATCGTCAAGATCATCGGCTAACACATCAGGAGTAGGAAGTTCTTCGCACGGACAATGGCACTCCAAAATAATTTTATCTGGCAGGCAAACGTCTAAACCCATTGCCATTGACGACGTATAAACATCTTCTGATAGCTGTTTATTAATAAATCCAATAATAACATCAATTAAGCGATTGTATTGCCCTTCCCCTGTAAAATCAAAGGCCACACTTTTTCTAATCCTAATCGCAGCACAGAGCGCGTGTTGTAACAAAGTGTTTCCATATTCATCCGACATACTTAGAATAACCGGCTTTATTGTTATATATCCTTGCAACCGACCATCCCAGCCTTTTGTACGCTTATAAATATGCTCGACCGCTAATTGAAAACAATCATGCTCATCACCCGCTTCGCCCCATTTTTCCATAGCCCCAAGCGGTAAATAAAAAACGCTCAACAGTAAAAAACTCACGGACAATAAACCTCGCCCCAAAAACATAAACACTCCTCAATTAATTAAAAACAAAAAACACAAAAATAAAGGCCGGAAGCTCAATACCAAACTTCCAGCCTTTATTTTTACTTAGTTTATCATAACTTATGATTGTCTGTTAGTTATTCTGTTACGTTCTGGTTAATTAACACACCGGACAATGAAGTCAACGCATCAGCATTTGGTTGATCAACGGTCAAATTATGATCAGCATTTCCATCACCAAATACAATGCCCGAACTTGCATCGGTCCCACCATCATTACTCAAATAATTGAATTTACTCAACTCAAGGCGGCCATTAGTCAGTTGAATGCCTGGCGCGGGCGCCGATAATGTTGCATCTTCCATAAATAAGGTTGACGATGCATCGCTCATACGTAATAAATTACGCGCCAATAACGTTGGTTGATAGCTCACCATTGCACCACGCAAAAGTGACATTGTTGCATCGGACAAAATAGTGCTTGGTTGATTAGTCGAATAGGTAAAGGTATGAGGACCTACAATACTAAAATCACCCAACACATCAAAGGCACCCATTGCCCATTCAAAATCGTCACTTTGAATCCATTTAACATCTTTAAATACGATTTTTGCTGAGTCGCTTAAACATCTAATTTTATTAGCCGCAATGCCTTTAATGGTCATCCCTTGGATGGTTAATGTTGAATTATCTCCTTGTACAACAATTGCACCATCAGCACCCAAGGTTAAAATTGAACCACCACCACGAATAGTAGAATCACCCTGGAATGTCCACGCATAATTAAGATCCTCGTTACGGAATAATTCAACCGTTGAATGATCACCAAAAATCAACGATGAATCGTTACCAAGCGATAAATACTCGGCAGAAAACTGGCTAAATAAAAGGTTTTCATACACCGCATGAACACCGTCAGAAATAAACATAAGCGGCTGGTGCGCCTCGGTAAAACGATAGTAATTAGAATTGCCCTGCACCCTCACCTCGTAGTTCAATAAACCATCAATAACCTCAGGGAAAATTTTGATTGGTCGAACGGGAAATATAACCGCATAACGTTGTAATGCCGTATCTGAACTATAATCAAGAAAAGATATCGATTCCATTCTGAATTTTCGTACCGAACCACCGTTAAGAATATTAATGTATTTATGGTTGGGATCATTAATACGCAAAGGACGAATATTATATTGATCAACAGATTCAAGCGGATCATAAGTTAGAGCAACACGATCAATAGTCAACGAACCGTGAGTATCTAACCCTTGCTCAAATGTTAAATTACCATCGTCATCGGCCGTCAAAACATAATCATCAGGCGTTGATGATCTAAAGGTCAGTACTTTATTTTTGGTAGTGATAGTCGTTGCACCATCAACATAAACCCCACCGGAAATAATATCATAATCGTCGTTCATCTCAATTTCGACGTCAGATAAAAAGAGTTCTGCGCCGGGAGCCATAATAATTGATCCGGTTCCAAGCCCTTTTAATCGCACGCCACTTAAACGTAAGCGCGAATTAGGGTAAACAAGAATTGTTCCACCATTGGCCAAATCAAGCACGTTACCATTACCGTTCACCTGGCAATCATCGTAAAACGCCCATGTCCCATTAAGTTCAATGCGGCTATTCATTTGCAAATCCAAGGCATTATTCCATAAAATACTGCCTTCCCAAATTGAT
>CAZLQB010000042.1:6444-8889 GCA_964561585.1 uncultured Pseudomonadota bacterium | reverse complement strand
CGGTTTTGTCTCGGTTTTGTCTCGGTTTTGTCTCGGTTTTGTCTCGGTTTTGTCTTTTCCTCATCGTTATTGAGCATGGCTCCAATAACGGAAATACCTGAAAAAGAAGAAGTCGAAGCCATTATAAGCGCAACGCCAACTGCCAACGCATTTTCCGCCGTCGGTGACACCCCTGTACACCAAAAACCAACATCGCCATCGCCAATAAAATGTTGTTTTCCATCTCCACCAAGCACCCCAGCACCAAAAATTCGCAAAAATACTGAAAGTATAAACCTAACCAACGATCAAACCATTGGTAATGCTGCGCTGTTGTTTATCGTAAAAAATTGCAAAAATCTAAAAACCCTTAATTTAGAAGGCTGTCTAAGCATTACCGCACAAGGATTTATTGACGCCTTTGGTGAAATATCCCCGGACCTTAAAGAAGTTACTCTGAGTATTACAAAAATCACCCTTGAAGGACTAAAAATCCTATTCGATCGTTGTCCAATGCTTGAAACCGTCCGTTTGGAATGGTCTTTTAATATAGACGAAAAAGAAATGCTCATCGCTTCAAAGCTTCTGCCTATCGTCAGTCGATAAAACTTATCCAACAAAAAACACAGAACGAACCTCCGGTAAAAAACTCCGGAGGTTCGTTTGCTTTATAGCGATAAAACTGAACTACCACCGAATTCTTTGCCCAAATTCAAAATGGCAGGATTAGTAGGACATGAAAGAATGATTTGAAAAGGAAGAAAAGAAAGGGTGGCAAAGCATTCTTGAATACGTTGATCATCAAAGTCGGTCAAAAAATCATCAAGCAACAAGACCCCCGATTCACCCACAAGGCCAAGCTCAAGAAGTTGAGCTACTTTGATCAAAAAAACAATCAGTTTTTGTTGGCCGCGTGACGCAAAAACGCGTGCCTTTTTGCTTTGAAAAACGATAGCAAAATCATCCAAATGGATGCCAAATAACGTTCGTCCATATTGCTGTTCGTTTTCAAGGTGGGTAGAGGAGAACTTGGGCCAAAATTCATCAAATGATTTAGCGAGTGGTTTTGCTTTATCGAGGTATTCAAAACCAATGGACAAATCGGCATCGGTCGACGTAAAGTGGGACTTCAAAAGCTGATTAACCTGGACCTCAAGATTATGAAGATATTCGATACGCACTTGCCTAATAATTTGTGATTCTTCCCACAAGTTTTTTGACCAAATTTCAAGTTCATCAAGGCTCGACTTAAGCGATCGATTGCGCATACCCTGTAGTATACTATTACGATTTTCCAATATCTGGCGGTACTTTTTAAAGGTGACCAAAAGGGCCGGATTGAATAAAAAGAGGGCGTAGTTGAGAAAGTCTCGCCGACTCTCAGGCGCGCCGTGAACCAAAACCAAATCGTCGGCCACCAGGGTAACCATACGATAATGAGCAATTAATTCTTTATAAGATTGGACCGGTTTTTCGTTCTGTTTTACTATTTTTCCTTCGGCGACCGAAAAGCCGACGTTAATAGAGTCGGTTATTCCTAAAGATTGCTGTTCAGATTCCACCTGAATAAAGAAATGATCATTTCCTAATTTAATTAAATCTTTGTGAACATGAGTCCGAAAAGACCGTAAATAACAGGAATAATGGAGCGCCTCCAGCACACTACTCTTCCCTACTCCGTTTTTTCCCTGCACAACGACGCAACGGCCCTCAAAGTTTATTTCGAGGGTCTCAAAGCATCGAAAATTTTGTAATGTAAGTTTCTTGATTAACACAAAATTATTTTTTCCTGGGGGTTCTCCAAGGGGGAACGCCTTGGAGGTCTTTTGCATAATTAATCTCATTGCGGGCCGTTCCCTCCCGCACCCTCCCCGGAAACGCAACCGCGTCAACTACCCTTCAGCCTGCGTCATAGAAATAGGCATAACAAGGTACGTCATTTTATAATCGTTACCCTGCCCTTCAAAAATAATCGGTTTTGCCGAGCTTTTGATAAAGAACTGAACGTTTTCGTCAGGAAATGCCTGCAGCCCATTAAGCAAGTACGGCGAATAAAAGCGACTTTCGACATTGTCGCCAACAAATTCATTTAATGCCAAAGATTCTTCAAGCTTGCCCACTTCTTTATTGTGCATGCTTACCTTGACGGCACCCTGCGAAAATAAAAAGTGTGTTGATACAAATTGCCCAGCCAACAAACACCCTGTTCTTTTAAGGGTCTTAAGAAAAGAGTCTTTAACCATGCGAGCAGGCATAAAGCCCTCTTTGTTCAAAACGGGCTGGTACTGAGGAAATGAATCGGAAATAAGTTTGGTAAAAAAGTTAAAGTTTTTGCCGGAAAATACTAATTGATTTCCGCAAACACCAAGAAATGCGCTTGCTTCAATGCTACCTTCGAGTAATTTTTTCAATTCAAGAACGGCGCGCTTAGGAACGAGCCATTTACGGTCTTCAGGCAACGTATAT
>CAZLQB010000042.1:0-6434 GCA_964561585.1 uncultured Pseudomonadota bacterium | reverse complement strand
ATTTGTCGGAAGTTACACGAGCCAAGCAATGGCCATCGGTTGCAACCATGCCCATGTGTGTTGGTCCAAATTCTAACAACATACCATTAAGCGCCATATTGGCATTATTTTGCGGGATCAAAAAGGCAACTTTGTTAAGCATGGTCAACAAAAAGGAAGCTTGCATGTCAAGCATATTTTCAATGCGTTCTGGAAATGGTGGAAATTCGGCCGCGTCTTTGATATTAAGCACAAGGTCAACGCCAGCAGATTTTAGGCGCAATTGCGAAGGACCAAGAATAAACTCAATTTCACCATCAAGTTCCTTAACCAATTCAAAAATGCGTTTACCCGAAATCAAAAAGCTAATGTTTTCCATCAAGTCGCTCTCGATAACCATGTGTGACTGTAGGCTTATTTCAAGGTCGGTCGCCTTGAGTGTTAATTCACGCGGGGCAACTTGAAACAGTATCGATTCGGTTACGTCTAACGTTGTACGTTTACTGCAAATTGGTTGCATCGACGCCAGTAGAGATAACAATTCTCTTTGATTTACAACGAATTTTCCGTCCATGAAATTCCACCCTCGCTTGAATGTTTAACTTTGAATACCGCCGCCCTATTTTCCCACCATCAGCCAAGTATACAATAACAAAGCAGAATCGAAAAGGATTTATCGGCCCATAAAACCATACGATTGTTTTTGTTAAATAAATTTTCATATGTTGTTTAAAAGGTTAGATTTTTGGTCTTTTTAAGGAGGAATAAGTCATGAAAAAATTAATCATTTTTTTTGTCGTTTTAACATTTTCAATAACACAATCACCGCTATTTTCCATGTCGTTTCGCCCATCAAAAACCTACGAACAATATAGAAAAGACATTGCACATGAAGCCCTTGCCAAAAGATTTCGTATTCCAATACCATCAAACTTTTGGATCGATGCTTGTTGTAGTGGTGGTGGTTATCGAGCAATGGTTGCAACAACTGGATTTGTGGCAGGACTTACCGAAATAGGACTTTTTGACAGCATCCGTAATATAGCCTGCCTTTCTGGCTCAACATGGATGATGGGTTCGTTTATGGCAAAAGACAAATCAATAGATGACTTTGCCACAATTCTCAAAGACCGTATTACAAATTTAAACTTTTATGATAATTATATCCCAACGCTTAACCGCATAGCCAAAAACATGGAAACTCGCTTTAGCGAAGGCAGGAACGTTCAATTGGTTGATCTTTATGGCGGATTGGTAGCTGACCGCCTCATGGGGGATCTTGGCGCAAGTTCACAAGATATTTGCTTTGGTGATTTTGCAAATAAAACAACAGCCGTAAGATATCCACACCCTATTTTTACAGCAATCCACCCGCATCTTGAACCAACATGTTGTTGTTGCCGATGTTTTGCTACACCTTCTTACGAATGGATTGAAATTACCCCCGACAAAACCCGTCAGATATTTTCGGATAATAGCATACCAACAAATAACCTTGGATTACCACTCCGTTGCGCACCAACAGAAAATCCATTGTTACCACTTAGCACGATTATGGGTATTTGTGGCAGCGCGTTTGCCTTGAACGCTCATGAACTTATTGGATTCTTGAAAGATAAACTAGTTGCCCGTGTTAAAGAAAAAAGGGATCGAGCATACGATGCAGAAAAGCTTATTTTAAATGAACTTTTGTCATCGCTCACCGCTGGACGTTTTTCCCCTGCCAAAGTCCCCAATTTTACCGATTGTGACGATGAAAACATCGAACTTGTTGATGCTGGAATCCACCTCAATCTTCCCCTGATTCCACTTCTAGAGCGATACACCCCAATGATTATTGTGTGCGATGCCGATGCCTCGCCAGAAACGTATGCCGGCAATTACCCACAACTACGCAAAGCGGCCGAATGGGCGACCGAAAAACATATCCCGTTTCCTTCAATGAATTTTCCTGATGAAAAAAACCCCCACTTTCGCGTTTTCAAAAGAGATGCTGAAGGTAAAATAGACCCCACGCTTCCAACCATCCTTTACTTTCACAACTCGGTAGAAAAAGACACGTTTGAATTTAATTATACTCCAGAAGAATTCGACAGCATTTTTAAAACCATGCGAACCGCCATGCTTATGAGTGGACAAGATATTGAACAAGAAATTCGAGAAAAAATCGCTTTTCTCTCTCAATAAATAATTGCTGGGGGCCTTGCCCCCTTATATTTCTGTGCTTATGCTCGAGGATGCTTTTTATCGTATTCTTCGCGTAACTGAGAACTGCCCAAATGGGTGTAAATTTGGACGGTCGAAAGATTTTCGTGCCCCAATAACATTTGTAGCGATCGAATATCGGCCCCATTTTTGAGTAAATGCGTTGCCAACGAATGCCGAAGACTATGGGGCGAAATCTTACGCGTAATCCCCGCGACCAACAATATTTTTCTGAGCGTTTGCCAAAAAAATTGGCGAGACATCGGCTTAATATTTTCTTTATACACCGAAAAAAAGAGATAATTTGTTTTTATGGTCAGTTGCTTGGGCAACAATTTTGGATAGATATGATCAAGGTAAAAGCGCAATAAGTCCAACAGGGTTTTGGGCAACGGAACAACGCGTTCTTTTTTGCCTTTGCCCACCACATGAACAAAACCGCTGTCAAAATGAAGTTGCTCAACGGTCAGCGAAACCAACTCGGTAACCCGAACACCAGAAGCATACAGCAAATAGAGCATCACTTTGTTACGAATTCCGCGGTTTGATACATCCTTATTAGCGATGGCCAAAAGTTGCTGTACTTCTTCTTCGGAAAGGTAGTTTGGTAACCGTTTTTCGACCGTTGGAAATATCAAAACCCCGGCAACATTTGCAAGCTTATAACGTTCGGTCAAAAATGAATAAAACAACTTAATTGCCGATATTTTACGTGATAAACTTTTTGTTTATATTTCCTGATCTTTCAAAATTTTTAAAAATGCTCGCAGATTTTCCTTGGCACATTTTTCTACACCGATACGACGATCATTTAGGTACTGACATAATTGGCGCACATCACGAGAATATGCGCCAAATGTATTTTCTGAAACTCGCCGTTCGGTCAAAAGATATGCCTCAAATTGGGCTTGATAATCGATCACGTTACTCATCCACCCCCCTGCCTAAAATTTTTGTACTAAGGCGTAAGGAACCTACGTTAAAAAGTCTAATACGCTTTAGCAACAAGTACATCAGTTTTACTTGATGCATTGCAATTAAAACAAGATGAATGGCGTTTTTCTTCGATCAGACAACGAATTGTGCCTTTATGGTTTTTGAGCGTCGCTTCACATTCGGCGCTACCACACCATCCTACTTGGTAAAAACCGTTCTTGGCATCAAGCTGAGCAGCAAAATCGTGCAACTTATCGGCTTGGTTCCACTGGTCCTTCATGCGGGTAGCTGCGCGAGTAAATAACGTTTCATGAATTGTGGCTAATAATTTTTCAAGTTCCTGATTAACCTGTATTAGTGGAACAAAAAGCTTTTTCTTTGCTTTATCTGGTTCGGCGCGATTAACCAAAACAACTTGCTGTTTTTCCAGATCTTTTGGTCCAATTTCAATACGCACCGGAACGCCTTTGAGTTCCCAAGCATAAAATTTTGAACCGGGCGAATTATGCTCATCATTATCAAAAACAACCGAATAGCCAAGCGCAGAAAGCTCTTTTTTAATGGCTTCGGCTTTTTCAAAAATTGCCATTTTTTCTTCGTCGGTTTTATAGATAGGAATAATTACCGCCTGAACTGGCGCCAATTTTGGCGGCATAATAAGGCCATTTTGATCGCCGTGCGTCATAACCATTGCACCAATTGTTCTGGTGGTTAAACCCCAACTTGAACAAAAAGGAACGGCCATAACCCCTTCTTTATTTTGAAACTTAACGTCAAAGGATTCGGGAAATGAGTGGGATAAAACGTGCGCGGTACACATTTGCAAGCCACGCCCATCGGGCATCAAGCCCTCGAGGGTGTAGGTTCGCTCAGCCCCTGCAAATTTTTCGCTCTCGGTTTTTATACCTGCAACCACCGGAATGGCATAATAATTTTCGAGTAAATCTTTGTAAATGGCTAACGCTGCTGTGGCCATCTCAACCGCTTCCTCGTGGGTTGCGTGGGCAGTGTGCCCTTCTTGCCACAAAAATTCTACGCTGCGCAAAAAGGCGCGATGTCGCATTTCCCAGCGGACAACGTTTGCCCATTGATTGACCTTTAACGGCAAATCACGCCATGATTTTATCCAGCGCGAAAACATGTGATAAATGATTGTTTCGGACGTTGGGCGAATAACATACGGTTCTTCAAGCTTTTGCCCGCCCGCGTGCGTTACCACCGCAAGTTCGGGCGAAAAACCTTCAACGTGTTCTTTTTCTTTGGTAATAAATGATTCTGGAATTAAAAGGGGAAAGTAGGCATTTTGCGTGCCGGTTTCTTTAATTTTTTTATCAAGAACGGTTCGGACATTTTCCCAAACGGCATAACCATAGGGGCGAAGGACGTAACAACCCTTGGTTGGGCTTGTATCGACCAATTCAGCCTCAAAAATAACATCCTGGTACCAATCTGCAAAATTTTGATTAATATCGGCCAGCTTTTTCATCGTTCCCCTTTGGTTATTACCCTATTTGTCATCCCTGACCCATCTTGGTAATATCAATTAATCCTATAACCTAATAATGACCAAATATACCATTAGGACGATAAAATGCAATTTACTTTATCCCCGCTTACCGTTTTACGCGGTATATCGAAATGCCGGCAACCGTTAATGCGACCATTGAGATTATCCATCCATTTTTACGAACATATTCGGATGGTTGTCGATAGATAAAGTCGATGCATTTATCTGAAAAAGTAAGACTTAAATATTCGTCTTTTAATAAATACTCCAAAACAATCCGATTAAATAGAACGATTTCATTAAAAAGATCTATTTCTGCTGGCTTTAAAAAATACTTTTCGCGCAAACAATAAGCCTGGATATATTGGTCAAATTCAACAAGCTTTGCCCTTAATTGCCTTAAATGGCGGGGCTCAACCTTTTGCACGTCTTTTAGCAGGTTGCACACATTAACAAATTTGTATTGGATTTCCAAATTCCTATATTGCCGTTCGTAACCGTAAAAATCGTCACTGTTAAACAGCGCAACAATCGCATTCATTCTCGCTATTGCATCTTCAACCAAATCAAGTGGTGTCAAAAAAGCTATCCATAAAACACCATTATCTTTCACGGCATTGTTATTTACCTGGGCGTGGTGGGCAATAACACCTCTAAATTCATTGAGAACGCGGTATAAATGTAGCCTATTAATATCGATTAATTTACTCGCTTGGCGTTCGGCACAAAGCTGAGTTGATAAACCAAAGCTTATCAAAAAGCAAACCCCAAAGAATAACCGACTCATTGTTTTTGTGCGATTGAAAACCATAAAGCTCCTTGCCAATTGCTATAAACTATTTTTACCCTCAAAGGATATCTCGTTGCCAAAAAATAGCAATTCTTAAGGCGCCCTAGCCTTCTTGTCTTGGTCTTTTATGCAAATCTCCGATTCGCCAACAAAATCTGTTATAATGTATAAAAAGCATTCTAGTTTTCCCCCAGCCCAAAGGATATATTTTATGAATCAAGCACATAAAAAAGGCCATTTGTTTATCGTATCGGCACCATCCGGGGCAGGGAAAACCTCGCTTACCAATTACGTTATTAAAGCCCTACAAAATGATTTCCACATTTCAAAAATTATGACTACCACCACACGCGATCCGCGCCCGGGTGAAGTTAATGGTATTGATTATAACTTTGTTTCGGTCCCTGAATTTGAACGCCAAAAGGCGGCCGGCTTATTTTTGGAAACAACCGAATATAACGGGTGTTTTTATGGATCGCCAAAATCAATTTCCAGCGACCTTGAAAAAGGAAAATCGTTCTTTATTATCGTCGACCGACCAGGGGCAAAAAGACTTAGAACGCTTATCGAAAACCCGGTCCTTATTTGGCTTTTTATTCCGAGCCTTAAGGATTTACAAGAAAGAATAATAAATCGTAAAGCCAGCGACCAAGAAGAAATCACAACGCGCCTTGCACTTGCCACCAAAGAAATGCATGCCGAAGAAATTGACCCAACCTATACTTATCACATAAATAATGAAAATTTTGAACACGCGGCCAAAGAAATTATAGCGATTATCAAAAAGGAATTGACCTCAACTATTTGAGGCAACGTGCTTACGGTTACGCCGTAACTCGTCTTGATAAAAAACATATAGACCAATAATTACCAAAACAAGTGATGCAAAATAATGCCAGGTTATTTTGCCATCCATAAACAGCCATTCGTATAACGTGCCAAAACAAGGGCACAACCACCCAGCAAAGGTGATAAAGGTTATTGAATATCGCTGTAAAAGAAATCCATATAGGTTAT
>CAZLQB010000041.1:0-8976 GCA_964561585.1 uncultured Pseudomonadota bacterium | reverse complement strand
ACCATAAATTTTCAACATCCGAAACACTAAAGGGTATATTGACTAAGCCTGATTTATCACCCTTTGCAAACCACCTTAAAGCGTCCACCTGTATTGACCTTACAACTCATTATACGCAAGATGAGGTTGCCGGGATAAAAATGGTTTTGGAACATAAACGACAAATGGGCCAACGCGTTCAAATGATAGATCTTTGGGGAGCACTCATCTCGCAACGCCTTCTTGGAACACAAGACGTTTATCTTTCGCAGTGCAAACCATTGCCAGAAGAATTCCCCTATCCAATTTTCACCGCCATTGTTAATAAAAATCCTGGGCAAACAGAAGCGCTAAATCGAGGATGGCTAACCATAACGCCGGACAATGTTGAAGCGGATTTTCTTAATGCCCGAATCCCACTCCAAACATTTGGAAATTGGTTTATGCACGACCACCAAATATCAAAATTTCCCGAACAACGCTTAGGATTTTACCTAGGAACATTTGGTAGCGCCTTTGCCGCAGATATAACAACCATTCTAGACAATATTAAATCCGGATCAGGAGACCTTACCGAAAACATGGGCGGGGTACTTAAAAACTTGGGAGATTATATTTCTGGATTCGGAGAATCATGGAAAAATATTGGCAATACAACAGCCACAATTGGAACCCTCGTCAACCGCACAGCCCATAAAAGCTTATTGGCTCCATTGCAACCAAACTTTACCTATGCCCCAGACGATACCTCAGACAATCCAATATTAAAGAAAAACTCGTTTGAGGTTTGCGACGCGGGACTCTCTATCAATCTTCCTCTCATACCACTATTAAATCCAAAAAGAGCTGTTGATATTATCTTTGTCTGTGACGTATCGGATGACACGTGCCAAGAAGGAACAAAAGGAAAATTAACACAAATAAACGCTGCAAAAAAATATGCCGACGCCAACTCATTACCCTTCCCTGACATCACCAACTCAACAAAGATTAATGACGGAAGACTCTGGATTTTTAAGGGTGATCCAGCCAACCATATCCCAACCATTGTCTATTTCCCCAACATGGTCCCATTCGGAACCTTTAAACTTCAATATACGCCTCAAGAATTCGATCAACTTTATAATTATATGCGCGAAACTGTTACAGATAATCAAGAAATTATCAAATTAGTTATGCAAGGAAGCTGGGAAAAGCTTACTTCAAGTCGTCCTACTTCACCAGCTACACCTTCACCCGAAGCAGAATTAAGCCCAAGCCCAACAGAGAGCGACTCTGAAGGAGGAATGATAGAACGCAAATCAGCTGCCGCCAAAAGCTAAACTTATAACTATTTAACCAACAATAAAACACACGGGGCTCTGATAAAAATCCGAGCCCCTTCTCTTTATAATCTATCTACAAGTAGCTTACTTTTTTATGCTTACCACCAAAAACCTTTAACCACATCAGCCCATGTCCTTTGAGGAGCAGGCGCAACATTTGGTTCTGGTGTAACATCAATAAAATCGTCCGCCGCTTCATTATCTCCACCAGCCAATAGTTGTGCGATTTCGGCGTCTTCGATATTTAAAGTTTTTTCAACATCCATATCAATACCAGGACTTAAAGCCGGACACAATGGTGGAAATGGCTCACCGCGCAAAATGCGGACCAAATACTCATGCTCATCTTGAGAAAGTTTTTGCCAAACGATACGCGCGGATGGATTAAAAGCAATATTAAATTCTGACAATACACCAATTAAATCCTCAGGAATAAAAACAGCCGCGCCATGATTATAATTCAAAATATACAGATGAGCGTTCATTAATTTTGCCTGTAATAAACTCCCCAAATTTCTATAATCTCTTCCGCATAATGACCGCAATTGCGCATTAAGATTTTTCATTTTAATTTGGTCATGTTTGGTAAAATTTCCAGCGCCCTTTCCCTGAATTTTAAAAATTGCTGCATTTATTTTTTGGATTTCCCCATCAATGTGATTAAATGTAATAAATAATTCTTTAATTTCTCCAAAAGCGCTATCTGGACAAGATTCCTTTCCTGCAAACTCAACCTCCATTGAATGTAATGGAACAAACGACGTGAGAACCAGTGAAAAGATAAAATGATTTATGCGGTTGCCACACATACAATAACCTTTCGGTAAAAACAATTAGCCAAGACTCACAACAAATTTATTGTAACATGATCGTAACCGATAATAATACTTTATAAGTTTTCCCCAAAAAAGACCTCATAAATGACCATTTAACGTAAATTTATGTTTAATAAAGCTCTCTAGGTTTTCTTTGGTTAAATACCCCTGAACCATCGATGATGGTTCGTGCGATGGCGTATACAACCGCCCATCTTTATAAAAAAGAAATAACGGCAAAGCAACCTGACTCAAATTAGAGGCTGCCATAAGCTGAACAAAAACATCATTATTCTCAATAACATCCATAGCCGCAAAGGCAACATCCTTACGTAGCGATTCGGCAACCGCTTGGTATACCGGCTTTACCTTAATTGAATCAAGACTTTGTTGAGAAAAAAGCTTAACAACAACCGGTTGCTGGAACGATCGCTCAATAACCAACTGGTTAAAGGATTTTAAACCATGAATTAATGCGACCGCGCTTTTTGTTTGCCCATCAATCGTTTTTTCAACATCCTGTTGGCGCTTTTTTTTTTTTTTTTTCAATGCATGCCGCGCTTGCTGATAAAACAACCCTTCTTGTTTTTTGACATGAGCCTTGAGATAACCACCACAAAACAGCACACTAAAAACGGTAAGATACCCAACTATCTTCATCGCCCCCCCTATCAGAAAAATGTCCCCTAAACCCCTAAGTAAATCCCTTATAAATTGAGTGTACTGGATTGATTAAACCGAGTTCAATAAATAAAAAAGGTCACGCTATTTTGCCCGTAGGCCCATCGACACCAAATTTCTGCGCGGCAAGTTGAATGCCTTTATTTTCTGGTTCTAAATACAAGGCGGCACTCATCGAATTTTTTGCCAACGAAATATCACCATGATTTTGGGCCAAGGCGGCTAAATAATAATGAGCGTCACAATAGGCCGGCGCCAACTCGACCGCCTTTGAAAAACATTTCTTGGCATCCTGGTATTCATCCCTTGCGGCAAATACCTTGCCCTGGTTTACATAGACAACCTCGGGGGTCAGGTAATATTCGTCGGTTACCAGCTTGTCCCAAATAGCGAAAGCTTCTTTTTCTTGGTTTATTTGAGCTAGAAGACAGGCATAGTTATTCAATATCTCACCCTTAAGCGCCGGCGATGCCTTTTCTTTTAGTGCTAACTTAAAAAACTTTTTACTATCGTCAAAACATGCAAGCTTGAGTAATAAGGTTGCCTTAAACGCTAAATACTCAGCAGACGAGGACTGTTCCAATGCCTTATCGACATACTCAAGGGCGTGTTTACACGCTAATAGCTCCTCTCCAGAACTATTAATATCGCTACTCAACTCAGCAACTCCTAACTTATAGTAATTTTGAGCCAATTTTTCGTTCTTCTTTTTGCCACAACTGACAAAAAAAACGCATCCCATCACCAAAATTATTTTGGAAAACGAGGTTTTAACCACAAGAACTCCTTTCTTTATCTTTTAATATTCCCCCATTGCTCAACAGCTGATATACTGTGCAACATACGTTATAAAACCCTAGCTTGTAAATTTTTTTGGCAATTTGGTGCAAAGGACCTACGTGCTTTTTGTTTTTGTGTAATTCCTAAAAATTATTAAAGAAGAAGCCGGCAGTCAAATTGTTGAGACGTGGTTCAAAGCCGTTAGTCTTGATGATTGGAACGCCTCGGTCAACACTGTCACGCTCAGAGTGCCCAACCAATTTGTCAGTAAATGGATCCAGGAACATTACCTCGATCTTCTCAAAAAACACCTTGGGCGACTCCTGCAGGCTCACGATATTAAGTTTTTTTTCATTGTAAGCGCACAAGCCGATCCATTGCCACGAACAATCATCCCAGCCTCAGCACTGTACCACAAAAACTCGCTCCTGCAATCAAGCTTTCATGAGCCACACAAACAAGAATTAGCGACCCAAAACCAAAAAAATGAAATTACCATATCAACAGCTAATACACCTCAAAATCTCGTCAGTGTGCCCAAAAAGAGTAAACCAAAAGAAACACCGCATCTTAATCCTCGATATGTTTTTGAAACATTTATCGTTGGGCCAAGTAATTCACTCGCTCATGCTGCGGCCATTGCCATAAGCAAAAACCTTGGCAAATCGTACAACCCCCTTTTTATTTATGGTGGCACCGGACTGGGCAAAACACATTTACTCCACGCCATTGGCAACGAAGTAAAAAAGCAAAATCCATCGGCCCTCGTGCGTTATGAAACAACCGACCACTTTATCAATGAGTTTATTAACTGCATACGGTTTGATAAATCTGATCAATTTAGAAGTAAATATCAAAAAATAGACCTCTTGTTGCTTGATGACGTTCAATTTTTATCAAACAAAGAACAAACGCAAGAAACATTTTTTCATATTTTTAATGCACTCTATGAACAACAAAAACAAATTGTTCTCTCAAGCGATACCTTTCCCAAAGAAATTACCGGCCTACAAAACAGGCTAAAGTCACGCATGGAATGGGGCCTGGTGGCCGACATTCAACTGCCAGACCTTGAAACAAAGATTGCGATATTGAAAAGAAACGCGCTCGGAAACAACATAAATCTCCCTGACGATGTGGCCGATTTTATTGCATCACGGGTGCTTTCAAATATCCGCGAACTTGAGGGCGCGCTTATTAGGGTCAGCGCTTTTTCGTCGCTTATTAACCAACAAATCTCGCTTGAAATGGCCCGCCGCGTTCTTTTGACCATCAATGAAAAGAAAAAAGACGGCGTGCACCTTGATAACGTGCTTAAAATTGTCGCGCGGCATTATAATATATCAGTCAACGATTTACGATCTAAAAAACGCCAACACAACATCTCAGTCGTCCGTCAAGTTGCCTGTTACCTCATGAAAAAACTTACCTATAGTTCGCTCCAGGCTATTGGAAGCTTCATTGGCGGCCGAGACCACTCAACGGTCACCCATGCTATCGCCAAAGTTGAAAATCTAGCAACTACCGATCGTTCGTTTGCCCAAAAAATCAAATCTATCGAGCAAGAAATTTTAATGAACTAACCGTATAAACGAAGGAGAGTTTATCATGCAAAAAAAATATGTTATTCACGCCCTACTGCTTTTGTTCCTGGTTGCCATCTATTTCACCACAAAAGGCCAAGTACCAGCGCAAATAGCACAGCCAACAGCGCAAGACACCAGCGATTTATTACCTATCGAAGACGGCTTTGATCTAACCATGAATTCAACCCAAGATCAACCCATGGTCGATCCAATACAAATACTCAAAACATCAGAAAAGCAAAAGCACCATAAACAAAAAGCGAAAAAGGAAAAGACAGTCACAAATAATGCACCAGACATTTCGCTTGATTTTGACGTTGAAAACAAAACAGGAAAAACTGTTTATGTTGCCTGTTTGGCCTATATGAAAAAGGGACCATTGAGACAATGGCACTGGGACAAATCGGACATTTATAAGATTGAAGACAACAACAAAGTCACAATTGCTATGCACCCAATTGAAGATGAACAAGACCGTACAAACACCTTTGGCTACCTAGCGGTGCTCGACACACAAAAAGCGGCCGAGGATGCTGTATACGAATTGCTGCCCGACAGCAATAAAATTGAGCTTGACCTGCTTGTTCACCTAAAGGGCAAAACGGTTCTTCTTGAGGTAGAAAAATACGGCATTAATGGTGAATTTTTGGAATATGATTTTGTTAGCAAGGATAAAAGCGGAAAAATAAACATCCCTGAACTTGATTTTATCGTCGAAAACCGTACCGGCAAAACCATTCTTGTAACTGGCTTTATTTTTGAAAAAAGGGCAAAAGGAACATGGCTTGCAGAAAAAACCAAAGAAGCCTGGACCGCGCCAGATGAAAGCCGAGACGATATGAGCCCATGGCGCTTTGATAAAACACCTTTAATTACGCTTAAGCCTGGAGAATCTGGCATTATTGATGTTGATACCATTATTGAATCTCGTGATCGAAAAGACGTCCAAGGCTTTTTAGCCGTTTTTGATGAGGACGAACGCCAACAAGCAGAAGATGCTGTTTATGAACAATTGCCAGTACAAAACAAACTGCAGCTTGGCAAACTTTCGCTATTAAAAAACAAAAAAATAATCATAGAAATTGAAAAATATGGCTCAGGAGAAGATTTGATCGATTTTACCGTAAAGCCGGTCACTCGTATCGACTTTTCCACGATAAACAAACATAAATAAGGCTCACATGAATAACCCACCAACCGAACAAATAAAAACGTACCATAAATCTGTACTGGTCAAAGAAGTGATTACCAACCTGGCCCTAAAACCAGGAGGCCTTTATATCGACGCAACTTTTGGGGGCGGCGGTCATACACGAGCCATACTTCAAGCAGAACCTACCTGTAAAATAATAGCTATAGACTGGGATAAAAAGGCTATCGAAACAAATGCCCCTGCACTTGAAGAAGAATTTGGCGAGCGCTTAAAAGTGGTTTGGAGCAATTTTTCGCTTCTGTATAAAGTGATGAAAAAAGAACATGTTACCGAAATTGACGGCATTTTGGCCGATTTTGGCACCTCACAATATCAAATACATCAAAAGGCCGGGTTCTCATTTCAAAACAACACACCGCTTGATATGCGCATGGCACCAAGCCATCAACGCCAAACAGCGGCCGAAATTGTAAATAAAGCTACCGAAAAAGAGTTGCTCAACATCCTTTATACCTACGGCGAAGAATCACAAGCCAAAAAAATCGTCAAAGCAATCGTTGAAGCACGCGAAAGACACTATATCTCGACCACGGGACAACTGGTACAAATCATCGAATCGGTTATCCATGTACAAACATTTAAGCACCATCGCGGAATTCACCCCGCAACAAAAACATTCCAAGCACTCCGTATTGTTGTTAACCATGAACTCGAGAACATAGAAAACTTCTTAAAGATTGCAACTAGCTTCCTAAAGCCTGATGGCCGAATGGTGTGCATCAGCTTTCACTCACTTGAAGACCGCATCGTTAAAACTTTTTTCCGCGAGCATCAGCATGAATTAGAAGCGCTCACCAAAAAGCCAATCACCGCATCACAAGAAGAGTTAGACGAGAACCCTTCATCCCGATCGGCAAAACTACGCGCGGCAAGAAAGATTTAAGCTTAAATAGAGGACGTTTAAGATTAAAGGGCCCGCTCTCGCGGGCCCTTTTTATGGACGCTTAGAACTTTTTATGTATACGTTTAACATTCAAAATTAATAACATTAATGAACAGCGCCAAGGAGTTTCGATGAACATCCCAAAGTTTTTTATATTTTATTGCCTGGTTATTGGGGTATTGGCAATAAGCCCGGCCATGGCTAATGATGACAAACCAAATGAGGTTACTCCAACCATAATCGAACCAGTAAAAATCCAATCCGACCTGAGTACTTGCGAAAAGGCACTTTACAAAGAAAATCCCTGGCTATTTATCCAAAAAAAACTCATTGAAGATCCAAATGATGAATTGATGAGCTTTCTTATATTATTTTTGGATGTGCTTTCCGTAGGAATTAATACTGGAATAATGACAATTGCAACACGTGGCAAGCATTTATCCTTTGAAGAACTTTTTGCTATATACCTTGCCTCACCAGCTATTTCTTTGGCGCTCGTAAATTATGGGCATAAAAGAAATGCAAAATATATGGCACTAGTAAAATTTTTAAGAAATTATACTTATAGCGATTACAAAAATTATACGCCACTATCATTACAACCAATGTTTGATGAATTTGCAAAAGAGGTATCTGCAAATTCTAAACTTTTAGAAAAAATTCAAAAGGCTACCGATGCCAAGGACTATGAATCTTTACAACGATTGTTTGGTGAACTTTTTGAGAAAAAAAAAGACCAACTTGAAGATCTGAACGAAATACAAAGAGCGGTTGAAGAACACAACCCAGCATTTAAAATTGATGATAACTTGCACAAAAAAATGAAGTTTCTTGCTGGCACCTTAATCTCAATTGCTTGTATTTATACCCTAATTAAATTTGATAAGCGAATGGCTAACATAGCAAATCGCTTATCAAATTCTTGACAATTTACTTGAACATAAATCTTAAAAACACAAACAATATCCCATCACACGAGCACTCTTACATGGCCCAAGTTGTTATTAAAAAGCAAAGGTAGGGCCCGCGAGAGCGGGCCCTACCTTTAAAACTTTTTAATATGGGCGATCTTCAAATGCCAAGGTATAATTTGGCTTAAAATGCACTACTATGTTTTTTGGATTTTCGGCTTGTTCGATAATAAGTCGATTTTCTTTGCACTTAATGTCATTGATGTTATCGAATCCTATATCAAAAATCGATGTCTTTAAATCTTTGTGATAAAGGCTAAGACTACAATATTCATCATACACCGACATATACAATTCAAATGTAAATCCATGTTCGTCCTTGCGACTATACTTATACATACCGACATCTTCATTTGCTGCTAATTTCGGTTCACTCTCAAATAACTCTAATAAATCGTATTCATTGTAACCTATCATGCTTATATCCTTCCTACTTTGGCATTACCGTAATAACATTACCTGACAATTCATTAATCATAACTGTAACGTCAGCTGTTACAAATTCCAATGTTCCAATTTTTTTACCAACTAATCTCTGGCCATTTTGAATTGCATCTTCAACAACCATTGGCGGAATTCCTCTTGGTTGAACATAATCTAAAAATTCCTTGCTCCCTCGCAGCTTACCAGCCTTCAAAGCCCTAGATTCTAAAACGGCTCTTACTTGAAATGTATCTGGAGCCATTCTTTCAAGCGCATGCTGCGTAAACCATCGCCCATTAATCATTTTGCCTTTCTCTGGC
>CAZLQB010000040.1:0-9129 GCA_964561585.1 uncultured Pseudomonadota bacterium | reverse complement strand
ACATGACAAAGATACTTTTTATCAAGTATATGCTTTTTTTATGAGATTTAAATAGGAATTGAGTTTTTTATATTTTAACCGTTCAGGCCCCTCAATTGCCTGGTGTGTGGGTTGTTTTTATATTTGAAATTTTTGGCGCTGGCAAGGTGGTTGCCCTATTTCCAGTCGTTTTTTCTATAAAGCCTTTAACGGCATCAATATATCCATTTTGTCGTTCGGCATGATCTTCAAATTCATCGTTACAATCAAGGGTAAGTACCGGGATGTTTTCTATCGTGCTGATTATATCATGCTTATTAATTAGCCAGTCTTCGTGTTTTTTGTGGAGCGCTTCAAAATAGGTTAGCGGAATTCCGGTTTCTTCCGATCGTGCCCGTTTGAGCGATCGATTATGGCAAATTTGAGGCGTTGTGCGTAAATAAATAAATCCGGTAGGTTTTGGAACATGGCTTTCGACTAACCAAGCAAACCATTCTTTATAAATTGCCCACTCAATTTCGCTCATAAGCCCAGCTTCATAACAATTTTTTGCAAAGCAAAAGCGGTCGCAATAGACCGAGCGCTCAAGGACCGAGACCGAGTTGTCCGGTTGCTGTGCTTGAAAGTCTAGCATGGATTGAACGCGGCTAATAAAAGCATAAGACTGAAAAGTGTAGGCCCAGCGCTTGGTGTCTTTATAAAATAAATCGAGAATGTTGGTGTTTTCGGTTCCAACCTGTTGCCATTTATTGGTTGGTTCAGGAATGATGGTAAGGGCGGGGAGGAATTGCTCAATGAGTTTGAGTAACGTTGATTTTCCTGCGCCAATATTTCCTTCAAGGACAAATAGGTGTTTATTAAGATGTGCCATGGAACCAAAACTCCTTTTTTTGCGGGCCCGATTTTGTTGATGAGATAAATTTTAAACGCTTGCCGGCTGAAAATCTACTCTTTTTTAAAATTGGGATAAACAGGGTGAAAATGGCAAAATTTGACAGAATGGGTGTTTTTGTATTATAACATTGTTCATAATTACGAAGTTATCTAGAATCTTTCTATCAATATCTTATTTGAATATAATTTGCAGGCACATCAACCTGCTTTCTTTGTGGTAAGATCGTTATAGGTTTAAAAAAAAGCAAAAAAATAGGAAAAGAACTTTTGTATGCTGAATTTTAACAACATAAAAAGGGTTACAGGAGTTTTTGGAGTTATCGTTGCATTGTGTTGTTGTGTACCTAATGTTGCGGCAAACAATGTTGAAAAAATAAAGATTCTTGACGAACAATTACAAAAAAGTGATGCACTTAAAAAAATGAAGGCTGAGCTACAAAAAGAAGTTGGCGGCGAAGTCGATTTTGTTGCCGACGATGAGCAAAGTGAGGAACGCCCCGTAATAAATTCAGGATCCAGGAAAGCTTTACGAGTGCTTTTATTGGCGACTTTTATTACTGGAGGAGTTGCTTGGTACTTAGCGGGCAAGTTCGAAGAACAGCGGCGTGCAGCAGAAGAAGAAGCTGAGGCCCGAAGGCGTTTTTTTGCGGGAGGTGCAGGGCGGTCTTCGATTCCTGTAGTCCCAATAGAGGCGCAAAAGCGATGTGCTGCGTTAGTTTCTTTGGGGTTTACCCCTGTCGAGCATCCTTCTGTGGCTGAGATTAAGAAAAGGCATCGAGCATTGGTTTTTAAAGCTCATCCCGACAAAGGTGGGAGTCTTATTGTGACGCAGGCGCTTAATGCTGCTCGTGATACTTTGCTTCCTAATAAACAGGACGGGGATACGGATTGAAAAAAGTAAAAAAGGATCGTAACGTGAGAGTTTATGTATGATGTATGAGAAAATTCGAATAAAAAAGAATAAAGCTTTTTGGTGCTGTCTGTTGGTGCTGACTATTTCTTTTTTTGTTGCCAAGGCCAACGATAGCTTTGATCAATTTGCCGATTTTGACGTTGATTTGGATTCGATGGATGCATTTGATAAAGCATCGCCAAGGCGCGATGTAAAAACCCAAGAAGACATAGATTCAGATCTCATTTTGGCTATGACATCCATAGAAAAAGTGGTCACAGGTTCTATATGGAATAATACAAGGGGGCCTTCTGGCCGCGATATTTTGTATTTGTTGCCTTATAAGATATCGGCGCTTGAGCGTGGCGGCTTTGCCGTGAATCTTTTTTTTAATATGACCGATAATATGAACGTTGGGGTAAAAAATTTACTCAATACCGAAGCTTTGGCGCTCGATGAGCTAGCAGAACTTGTTACCGAATTGCCAAGCGGTAGTCTTGGCGCTCCCTTGGGCGAGGCCGAGCTCGCCAGTTTACTAGCCCTTTTTAAGAAAATAACGTTGCAAGAACGTAAGCTTGGCGGCATGATTCAGTTTGGTTTTATTAAAGGTCCTTTTACGGTCCAGTTAAATACTTCCCTACATATGGCTGAGCGTAATTTTTGGTTGAACCCCGAAGACCAGGAATCAATAAGTGCTATGATAAAAAGCGATGGAGGTAACCGTTTTAGTGAAGATGAGCTTAAGCGGTTTCGTTATGGGCTTGGTGATACTCGATTAAAGTTTGGGCTTAACACGCTCAATATGACAAATTTGCAAACCGATTTTGGGTGTGAAGCAATTATTCCTACGAGCCGATTTTCATATTCTGGCCGCTACAAAACAACGGCATCTCAATCTATTGATAGTCTTGAATCTTTTAGTAATGACCTTTTTACTGTTTTGCGGGGGGTGCGTGATTATTTGATTAATCCGCGCATGGGTAATAACGGCCATTTTGGTCTTGGTTTTTATATGGAAGCAAAGGCAAATGTTTTTCATAATTTAGCCAATGTTTGGACGCGAATATCGTACGATAAATTGCTTCCAGCCGAAGAAGATTGTTTGCTTATGCATAAAAAAACACTTAACGATGATGCGCTCAAGCAAATAGAGAATAGACTTTCGGCTACTCACTTTGGTACTGATGAGTATAATGACTTAATTAAAGAGTTTCGGCAGACAAGTTCTGATTTTACTAAAGAAAAGCTTTTTCCTACCGTTTTTCGCACAACGGTTTATCCAGGTGATGTATTTAACGCTGTTTTTGCCATTAGTAGCGATATCAAAAAAATGCGTTTTACGCTAGGGTACGATTTTTATGCGCAACAAGCAGGAAGAATAAGAAAAATTCATAATACTAATGTAACATTAGATCAATTACTGGTTGAAGATGCACAGTCGTTGTTGGCTTATCAACACAAAATTTTTACCGAGGCTTTGTATATAAAGAAATACAAGCGGTGCGATATGGGTTTTGGTCTTGGTGGTGATATGACGATTGCAAGCCAGGGAATAGGAAAAGACTGGACCGCCTATGCAAAATTAACGGCGTCTTTTTAGGGATACGTTTTGGTGTTGGGGGAAGTTTAATCTCAAAAAGAGAGTGAATCGATATGATGTTTTTATGTAATAAGCGTTTGATGTTGGGGGTTGTGTTGACGGGTAGCTTGTTTTATGCCGGATGCCAGGTTCCTGTAGCAACAAGCGGTGCGGCTATAACCGAAGTGCATAATAAAGCATTTACGCCAAAAAAGTTAAAATGTACTCAAATGCGTTTGTTAAATATTGAATTAGAAGATAGCCTAAGCACTGTTGTGCGGATTAAGGTTACTTGTGCAAGGGCTATAAAAGCTATTAATGCCGTTGACGATATTCAATCGGCCATTGCTCGGTCTGAAACGGTCGCAGGCAAGAAACACTTTGCTACCGACGAGGATGAGCGTCTTTTCATTGCTGGGCACATGAAGTTGCTTCTTGATCCTGTGCGTCAATTTCTCGCGCTTGTTCGTAAGCACAAATCGATTGTTACACCGGTTATTGCAGAAAGCTTGGGGATTACAACAAAAGATATTGATAAATCGTGGTTTTTAAAGTTTTTTGAAAGCAAAGACGATGCGCAGATCTTTTTTGATCATGCGATTAAAACGCTTGATGATGTTAAAAGTTCAAGCATTGAATTTATCGTGCTTTTTGGCGATGTTTACGAAAGCTTGTCAGAGCAAACCCGTAAAGCATGCGATGATATGATTCGTAAAATGCAGGAAGCTCAAAAACAAGCCACTGAACAAAAAAAGGTTTAGTTTTAACAGAATACAAATTGGTTACAGTCGCATCGTTTGGTATCGCTTGTGCTGCTGGATAGCGGTAACGATATTGGAAGATGCGACTGATTTTATTTCAATAACCTGGAGTTATGGATGGCTGAAGAGATCGTCGAACTTGTCGGCACGATCGATAAGGTAATTTTTAAAAGCCCGGAAAATGGATTTTCGGTTATCTCGCTTAAGGTTAATGTACGAGAAGCAGTTTTGGCTCGTGGCTATTTCCCCGATTTGCATGCAGGAACAAATGTTGTGCTTAAGGGGGTCTGGATATTTCATGCCAAATTTGGGCGCCAGTTTGATGTGCGCGAATGCGAAACAACCTTGCCGGCATCGGCCTCTGGAATTGAAAAATATTTGGCCTCTGGACTTATCAAGGGAATAGGCCCAAAATTTGCAGAAAAATTGGTAGCACGTTTTGGTGATAAAACGCTTGAGGTTATTGATAAAACCCCAAAGTTATTATTTGAAGTTGGTGGTGTTGGTCCACGGCGGGTGGAATTAATCATAGCTGCGTGGCAAGATCAAAAAGAGATTGCGCGCGTTATGTTATTCCTAAAATCTAAGGATGTTTCGACGGCGTTTGCGGTCAAAATATACAAAGCGTATGGCAACCAGGCGCTTGAAAAAATGGAAGAAAATCCGTATCGCTTGGTCGATGATATTTGGTGCGTTGGGTTCAAAACGGCCGACCAAATAGCGCTAAAACTTGGCCTTTCAACCGATGCCCCGGCGCGTGTTAAGGCCGCCGTTCAGTTTGTTTTGACCGATGTCACAAGCGATGGCCATTTATATCTTGAGGTGCCGGCGGTCAAAGAACAAGTTGTCGAATTGCTTGGGCTTGAAATTGGTACATGTCGTGAATTGCTTAAAGTTGCGTTAACCGATCTTTATCAGCACGAAAAAGTTAAATTACTGAGCGTTAACGAAAAGCATCATCTTTCATTACCGCAATTTTATTTTTCCGAAAAAGGAATTGCCAACCGTATTTTATATCTTTTGGAGCGGCACCCAATTGCTGAGCGATTTAATATCGACAGTATTTATAAAGTAATTAGGCAGCCAGATGCCAAAGGTGTTGAGTTAAACGAAGACCAACAGCGGGGCATTTTGGCTTGTTTGCAACGTAAAGTAACGGTTATAACGGGTGGACCAGGTACGGGTAAAACAACCTTAATTAAACGGTTGATTGAAACATTAGAAGATAACCGTATTCGATTTCGGTTAGCGGCGCCGACCGGCCGCGCGGCAAAACGCATGTTTGAAAGTACCGGGCGTAACACCGAAACATTGCATCGATTATTGGAATTTACGCCAGCAACGATGGGTTTTTCTCGCAACGAGCAAAATGCTTTAGATCTTGATTTTTTGATCATCGATGAAGCTTCAATGATCGATGTTTTTTTGATGCACGCAATACTTAAGGCGCTTAAAGGTAATGTACACTTGGTACTTATTGGTGACGTTGACCAATTGCCATCGGTTGGTGCGGGGAACGTCCTTAACGATATAATTGATTCAAATAAAGTTGAGGTCGTGAGATTGACCCAAATTTTTCGACAAGCCCAAGATAGTATGATTATTGTCAACGCGCACCGAGTAAATCATGGCGAATTTCCTCAATCATCCCAACCGGGGTCAAAAAAAGATTTTGCATTTATCAAAGAAGACGTACCCGAAAATACATTTACGTTATTGCGCGAGATTTATACGCAGCGGTTACCAGCGGCAGGAATTGCTGCAGAAGATGCGGTTGTTTTAGTGCCTATGAACCGCGGGACCGTTGGAACATTACGGCTTAACCAAGAACTACAAATGATTCTTAATCCAGGGGATGATCCGCAACGGCAAATCATGCGCTTTGGCCAGGCATATAGGATTGGTGATCGTGTGATGCAAATTCGGAATAACTACGATAAATTTGTGTTTAACGGCGATATGGGAAAAATTACGGCTCTTGATCATGTTGACCAAAAAATGATGATACATTTTGGCGATCGTGAACTTGAGTATGATTTTGCCGAACTTAATGAACTTGTTTTGTCATATGCTGTTTCAATTCACAAAAGTCAGGGGTCAGAATTTCAAGCGGTAATAATTCCTATTTTTATGCAGCACTTTATCCTTTTACAACGTAATTTAATTTATACGGCCATCACAAGAGCAAAAAAATTGTGTATTCTCATAGGGCAAACCAAGGCAATAGCTATGGGTATTAAAAATGATAAAGGGATTGAGCGGACAACCTTTTTAAAGGAATTTTTAACGAGTGATATACAGGCACGATAATATTTGATTTGAGGATGCTCATGGAAAAACAAATCTTAAGGGAGGTGCAGGAGGGAACGGCCTGCAATAGTACATTAAATAATCCTATCAATTTTGTGGCTTCAAAGCCCCATCAGAAATATCGCAATGTAATTTTTGATCTGGGCGCAGTACTTATTTACTTTAATGCATACGAAATTATTGACGATGTGTTTAAGGACGAGGAACGTAAGCCATATGAATTATTTGAAGCACTCAAGACCGACCTCTGTTTAGATTGGGATCGCGGGTTAAAAACGCCGCACGAAGTCGCTGAACTATTGTCGGCCGAATATGACAAAGTAAAATTGGTTAAGTTTTTAACGGCCATTCCTCAATATCTACATCAATTAGACCATGGGCTTGAATTGTTTCATAAGGTTCGCCAAATGGGGTACAAAACCTATGTGCTTTCAAATATTGCTTATGAATGTCATATGCGTATCGCCGATTATGAGTGGTTTAAAGATTTTGATGGCGCCATTTTTTCGTATCAAGTAAAAGCAGCAAAACCTGATGCGGCAGTTTATCAACAATTACTTGAGCGCTATTCGTTGCAAGCGGACGAATGTTTGTTTATCGATGATTTAGAGCAAAATATTGTTGGTGCTAAGGCCATGGGGATTGATGGTATAATACTTAAGTCGCACGAACAGGTGATCAACGATTTGTGTGAATTAAAGGTTTTATAATAAGGCGAGTATTATTGAAGGGGCATTTATGTTCGATGAAGGGGATCGTTGCTTTCAGGAATGTACGTTTATTCTTCTTGGCGGAACCGGTGATTTAAGTAAACGCAAACTCATTCCGGCAATTTACAAATTACTTGCTGATAAGCGTATTTGCAAATTTTCATTGGTCCTTATATCACTTTCTCAAGCAACAGCACAAGCGATTTTAGATCAGGCGCGGGCATTTGTTGGGCCTGTTGATGAACAAGTTTGGCAAAAATTGGTTGCCGCAACCTATTATCATCGCATGGATTTTCATGATGAAAAAGCATATGGCTTATTGCAGGCAACATTGCAGGATAGTGAAAAAAAACATGGGCTTAAAGGCAATCGCATTTTTTATTTGGCGACGATGCCGCACCACTTTGAGGTAATAACCAAAAATTTTGCACAGTATAATATTGTTAATACCGATCCTTCTTGCCAGTTGGCTGGTCAAGAGCCATGGTCTCGTGTTGTGTACGAAAAACCGTTTGGCCATGATCTTGCCTCTGCGCGAGCTCTTAACAACAGTATTACGCGCGCTTTTTGTGAGCGCTGTGTTTTCCGTATTGATCATTATCTTGGCAAAGAATTGGTTGGTAATATAGCGCTTGCACGATTTACCAATCGTATTTTTGAGCCGCTGTGGAACCATGAACATATTGAGTCGGTACACATTTTATTGAGCGAGACATTAGGGATTGAGGGGCGCGGGGCCTATTACGATTCGTATGGTGTGATCAAGGATATGGTGCAGAGCCATATGTTGCAAATGTTGGCGCTGATCGCCATGGAAGCTCCGGCACAATTAACGGCCGATTATATTCGTGCTGCTAAGGCGGCCGTCCTTGAGCATATTACCGTTGAAGATGTTGTTCTTGGGCAATATGAGGGCTACCTTTCTGAAACGGCCGTCAAACCAGCATCAACAACCGAAACCTTTTCGGCATTGCGCTTGAAGGTAAATAATCGTCGCTGGTTGGGTGTGCCATTTTATGTAATCACGGGCAAATGTCTTGATAAAAAAGAAACAAGTGTTGTTATTAAATTCAAACCGGTCAAATGTCTTTTAGATTTTTGTCCGACAACAACTAATACGTTAACCATTAACATTGCGCCTAAAGAAGGATTTTATTTGGGTTTGAATGTTAAAACGCCAGGCGTTGCAAATCAGGTGCAACCGATTTCTATGGATTTTTGCCACAGTTGTTTATTTGGCCCCAATACACCAGAGGCATATGAAGTTTTGTTGTCCGATGTCATAAAAGGTGACCAAACAGCATTTTTGCGGGCCGATGAAATTGAACTTGCATGGAAGGTTATTGCTCAAGTGCAGGCGCTTAGTAAAATATTGCACAGTTATAAAAAAGGTGGGGCTGGTCCTATCGAGGTCAAACGGTTATTTGAAAGGAAGTAATTATGGCTTGGTATGATGTTCCAAAGGTAAAGGTAACCTACGTTTATAATGATGATGGTGAAAAGCGAGGCGTTGTTTTTTCACCATCAGATTTTGAAAAATTGGTTGAAACGCTTGAAGATTTTCATGATATTAAAGTGGTTGAAGGGATTGAGCGGCGCGACGATCCGACATATACTCTTGAGGAGGTCATGGCCCGTGTTGGGGTTCGTCGATGAGTTATAAGAATCAACTGCAAGGCTATGATATTATTTTTTCCAAATTTGCTCAAAAAGTAATGTCAAAGCTTGATCGTGATGTTGCCGAAGCAATTAGGAATAAGTTGGAAATGCTTGTTGGTTTTGAGCATAAATTAGATACAAAAAAGCTTAAGGATTATGAGCCACCATTATATAGATTGCGTGTTGGCAATTATCGAGTGATTTATCGTATTTGGCATGATAAAGTTGTTATATACATTGTTTATATAGATGTGCGTAAAGATGTTTATCATAATCTGGAAAGGCTTCTAAAATGAAAAAGAAATCAAAGTCAATTGAGCCGTTGTATATTTACAAAGATAGTAA
>CAZLQB010000039.1:1894-9131 GCA_964561585.1 uncultured Pseudomonadota bacterium | reverse complement strand
TTGAAGTAATCCTTGAAGGCAAAGATTTTGACAAAAAAATAATGCCCCAAGGAAAAACTATCGTAACCAAAAACAAAAAAGCATCCGCCCCTAAACAAAATCCCCTTGAAAAATTTAAAAAAATCACCCTTTCTGGAAACGTTATAATTAACAACCAAAATAGAACGGCACGAGCCAATAAGGCTGAACTCAAGCTCACGGAAAACCTCTGCACCCTCTCGGGCAATGTTACTATTACGCAGAAAAAAACGGCCGCCAAAGAAATCCCTATGACGATTGAAAGTGATCAAGCAACGCTCAACCTCCAAACAGACGAGGTTGCCTTTACCGGATCCGAAACGCGTCCGGTAAATACGGTCATCTCACTTGAAGATTATGAGCCTCTCAACAAAAAAACTAAACCCTAACAGACCATAATGAATGTAATAAAACTCCTCGCTCCCGATCAAGCCCAAAAAATTGCCGCCGGCGAAGTTATTGAACGGCCTGCCAATATAGTCAAAGAACTCATCGAAAACTCAATAGATGCCCAAGCTACACAGATTAGCCTCTATATCGAAAAATCGGGCAAGCAACTTATTCGTATCGTTGATAATGGGTGCGGCATGTCGACACATGATGCCCGAATGTGTTTTTTGCCTCACGCTACCAGCAAAATAACATCCATCCAAGAATTAGAATCTATATCGTCATTTGGATTTCGCGGTGAAGGCCTGGCAAGTATATCGGCTATCAGCAAGGTTACGCTGATTACAAAACAACACGGTGCATCAAGTGGCATTCTCCTGCAATACGCCGAAGGAAACATCGTAGAAGAAAAAGAAGTTGCTTGCAACGTTGGAACCGACCTTTCGGCTGCCGATCTTTTTTATAATATCCCGGTTAGGAAAAAGTTTCTCAAGCAAGACGAAACGGAGTGGAACCAAATACAGTCGCTTTTTTACGCCTTTTGCATTAGCAATCAAATGATTTCTTTCAAACTATTCCATGACGATAAGCTCATACTCAATGCCCCGCCAGCAAATAATCTCAAGGACCGTATAACCCAAATATGGGACTTTAACTTTACTCAACAATTATTGCCACTTGAACAACCAATACTCAACCATAATTGGCTTTCAATAACAGGCTATATATCTAACCACCACTTTTGGCGTCACGGAAAGCACAATGTCTTTTTCTTTGTAAATAACCGCTGGATCAAAAACCCAGAACTATCAAAGGCCATTTTTAAGGGGTATTACAACGTTCTTCCTCCCGGTAAGTTTCCGGCAGCATTTATCACCATAACTATCGACAAAAACCTTGTTGACATTAACTGCCACCCAAAAAAGGAAGAAGTCCGCTTTGTAAAACCGGCAACGGTCGAAGTGGCATTAACAACACTTATCAAGCAAACACTTGAGCAAAGCATTTCGCACAAAATTATGCCAACGGAAAATCCGCATCCTTCGATACATTTTGCTCCGCCAAACTTCGCAAAACACTCAGGACGAGCCGATTTTCTCGAAACCAATTACGCACAAGAAATTGTTCAAGAGCTGCAAGCACCTCTCGCCCTTCCTTCTATTTTGCCGCAACCAGCTTACGATAACTTCGACCAGCCATTTGACTCGCCGGGTGATTCTATGAAACACCAAACAGAGCCTTACATCGACAAACCAATCCGCTCGTCCCGAGTGCCCGCCGAAGGCGGGTGTATCGAGGGATGCGGATTACCAGGCAGTATTGTTGGGCAACTTTTTAACACCTACATTGTCATTGATAACGATCAAGAGCTCGTGCTTATTGACCAGCACGCCGCCCATGAGCGTATTTTGTATGAAAAATTCTTAAAAAACTTTGAGCAAAAAGAGGGAACTCAGCTCTTGTTCCCCGAAATTATTCGGCTCAGCAAAGAGCACCTTGAGCTCCTTATCCCGGAAAAAGCTTTTTTTGCACAGCAAGGCCTTGAACTTGAACAAATTAGCTCAAACGAAATTATTATCAAAACGGCCCCACCACAACTACAAAATACATCTCTCAAAGATTTTATCCTCGACGCCGCTACATTTATTGAAGAACACGAACGATTGGATCGGGAAGAATTTAGAAAAAAGCTCAACGAACACGTTCATTCACACATGGCATGCAAAGCCGCGATAAAAGCAGGCGATGCTCTTACCATGGAACAAATGCAAAAACTCATGCAAACCCTGTATAAAACCGAAAAACGATTTATTTGCATACATGGCCGGCCAACAATGTGGAGCATTGATAAGCTGGAAATTGAAAAGCACTTCAGACGAAAATAGACGTTATATAATCTCGGTTCCGCCGCCAGCTGCGGCTAACTTATTCACGATCAAACTCAATTCTGTTGCCAACAAAATACGCTCATACGAAATAGGCAATGGCGAGCCTTTAACTTTCACCGCCCTAAAAAACTCAGCAATGAGCCTTTGGTGCCCACGATCTTGAACGGTTAATTTGCGATTGAATGCCATAGGCAACCCATAGCCCTTAAGCTCCAAAAAGTCATCCATCACAATCGACTTTCCATCGAAAAAAATCTCCATACGCTCTTTACCCATGCTGCTATGGCCAATCGCAGTGTACACAAATGAGCAACAGGAACCGTCGCTCATGCTAATCGTTGCAATAAAATTATCACTTGGTGCAAAGTCATCATTACGAAGATTTAAGGTTTCAACCGAAACGGCCACGGGCCGAGCATCGGTCAAAAAACAAAAAAGATCAAAAATGTGACAACCCTCACCAATAATTCGCCCACAGTTAAGTGGTGAATGAATCCAGTGATTTTGCGGCAGATAACCAGCATTCATCCGATATTGAATGACTATTGGATTATTGCGTTTTTTTAAAACCTCTTTAATTGAAAGCATAAAGGAAGAAAATGATCGGTTAAAATCAACACAATAAAAAACATCTTTGGCGTGGTTGTGCAAAAACTGTTTAAGCATGGCAAATTGCTCAAAATTAACGGCTGCCGGCTTTTCTACAAAAACAGCTTTTCCAGCTCGCATAAAATTTATCGCTTGTTCTGCGTGAAGATGGTGCGGCGTTGCAATAACAACCGCATGAACATCATCATCTCCTAAGAATTTTTGATAATCATTGCTCACGCGGACCGCTTCGTATTGCCGAGCAACATTAATAGAATTGGCAACATCAAGGTCAACTACCGCATGTATTTTTGTTGCCGGAATTTTTGCAAGAATGGGCAAAAGCTTTACCTTGGCAAAACCCCCTGCGCCAATCATGGCTAGTTTTAAATTACCAATTTTAGGCTCATAGGGCTTTAGTCGGTGCATATCAAGAATAACCGAGCCTTGATTGAGAATATCGGCATCCCTTTGACTCTCTTGCCATTGCTCAGGGTTATAGGCAAGAACCAATCCCAGCGACTGCCCTTTTTGAAGCGTTTGATACACTTGGTCGACATCAGCAAGGTCATATTCATGCGTAATCAAAGCATCGATATCAATCGATTTGTTATGGATCAAGTTAGCGAAAAATTCCATATTACGATTCTCTGTCCATCGCACATATGCATAGGGATAATCCCGCCCCTGTTTTTCGTATTCATCATCATAACGACCTGGTCCATAAGAACATGAAATTAAAAAATCAATTTCTTTGGAATAAAATGGATCACGATCAAAATCAATTTTAACATCGCCGACCAAAACAACCCGACCTTTACGTCGCGTTATTTGCATGGCTTGTTGTAGGATTGCACCCGAAGATGAAGCTGCTGTAATAATAGTAGCGTCAACCCCGCAATGTCCCGTTGCAAAATCAATCTCATCAACAATATGTGCCGACGACGCATTAAAAACCTGAGTCGCGCCCAATTTTTTTGCTAAATTAAGACGATGTTCCTGAATATCAACACCAATAACCTGGCACCCGGCAAGCTTTGCAAGCTGCACTGTCAACTGGCCAAGAAGGCCTAACCCAACAACACAAACCTTTTCGCCAAGCTGTAGCGATGCCCGCCTGACACCCTGAAGTGCTATCGAGCCAATTGTTGTTAAGCTTGCCTGCTTTAAAAATAATGGATCACTTATTTTTACCGCCAAATTTTGAGGAACGGCAACAATATCGGCATGATTTGCAATGCCAGCGCCAGCGCATGCCACGTAATCACCAACTCTAAATCGTTGAATATTTTTCCCTATCGCAATAACTTGCCCCGAGCACGAATACCCCAAGGGCATTACCTGATGAGCTTTTTCTTTGATAAGGGCCAAGGTTACTTCAATCCAATGTTCCTTAACCGTCCCAATAATCTTGTTGGTATTCATTGAAAGGTTTGATGTAAATTTTTCAATAAGCGACTGTCCAGAATTGGCCAGCGTCGCCCCCTCGGTCCCACTGCTCACAAAAGAATAATGGACCTGTACCAAAATACCACTATCACTGCACAAAGGAACATCAACATTGTGGAGATGAACCGTTCCCTTTTGTAAAAAAACCTGCCGCATTACTTACCTGCATTCATCAAAATATAACATTTTCAAATTTACCATTAGGCTTCATTGTTCCATCAAGCAAAGCCGTTGCCTGACGAGTATAAATATCATGAAGCAACCCACAAGGATCAATAAGAGATTTATTGGCAAACACTTCTTCTCGAATAAAATAAAATTCTTTGTGTTTAACCAAAATAACAACAACATCCGCCAGCTTAATACTCTTCCACAAATCATGTATAAACTCAAAACCAAGCCGCTGACTCGTTTCCTTGGTTACGTTGTGGTCATAGGCATAAAAATCAAAATCTTTACGATAATTTTTGAGGCTAAGTGCAATTTTAAGCGCCGGCGATTCGCGAATATCATCTACATCAGCCTTAAAGGTGAGGCCCAAAGCCAACACATTTGGCCGCATTACACCAAGCTCCTTTAACTCAGCAACCTTGCTTAAAACGTTTTGAATAACCTGGGCTGGTTTTTTTTCATTGGCTTCACGCGCAGCTTGTAGTAACCGAGAATCTTGTGGAAATTGCTCTATAAGAAAATAAGGGTCGACCGCAATACAATGTCCACCAACGCCGCATCCTGGCGATAATATTTTTACTCGTGGGTGGCGATTAGCAAGCTCAATAACCTGAAACGGATCTATGCCTGCCGCAAGACTCATCGCCGCAACTTGGTTTGCAAAGGCAATTTGAACATCTCTACTGCTGTTTTCAATAAGCTTGACCATCTCGGCCGTTTTATCATCTGTGATATGTAAAAAGCCCTTAACAAATTTGCTATAAAAAAGACGCGCTAAAGCGCAGGCTTTTTGGCACGTTCCGCCAATTACACGATCGTTATCAACAAGTTCTTTGAATATTTTTCCTGGCAAAACACGTTCTGGACAATACGCAACAAAAAAATCAACCCCTACGCGTAACCCAGATATCTCTTCTATTTTGGTTGCAACTTGTTCGGTTGTTCCAACAGGAACGGTTGATTCCAAAACAACCAAATTACCCGGCATAATGCGCTGAGCAACTACTTCACTCGCATTGAATACAAAGCTTAGATCGGCCGTTTTATCTTCATTAAATGGGGTTGGAACCGCAATAATAAAACAATCAGCATACTGCAAATCTTTGTATGCCTTAAATGTGGCTTTACTTAAAACATTCCATAATCTGTCAGATATTTCCGGTTCAAAAATAGTGGAATCACCGGTGTTAATTTTATCAATTTTTTCTTTGTTTGCATCAAACCCAAAGACGTCATATCCCGCCTGTGCCGCAACAATAGCGGTTGGAAGTCCTATATACCCTAACCCAACGACAGATATTCTCTTCATCAAACCTCCCCGTAGAGTCTACTTTTTCCACATATTTTTTTTTCTAAAATATTAGCAATGCGTCCAACCGCATTCCCATCACCAAATACATTACTTCCGGGCCTCTTTAGCCCTACCGCGTCATAGCAGTCGCGCAAACCAGATGCAATCAAATTTTCATTAGTTCCCACAAGTTGTCCAAATCCCTCCCAAAAACATTCAACCCGTTCTGAAACGTCGCGTAAAACCAAAACCGTTTTACCCAAACTCACCGCCTCTTCTTGAATGCCGCCAGAATCGGTAACCACCCAGTCAACCGTCATCAACAAATACACAAGGTCTATATACGTTAATGGCTGGCTAATTTGTATATTATCTAATTCCCTTATTCCAGATTCCTCAATGGCACTTAATACGAGCGGGTTTGGATGAGAAGGATAAAAAACAAAAACATCGGGGTGTTCTCGCATAAAATTTTTTATTGTTTTAAAAACTCGAAGCAACCCACCATCAAAAGATTCTCTTCGATGTGCCGTTAACAGCATTAATTTTTTACCCGCCAATTGCTCCTTTTGCAGTCGTTTCTTTACAGGATCGCTTACCAATAAGTCACCGCATTCAATCTTTTGCTTAATAAGCAGCAATGCGTCAACCACCGTATTCCCCGTACAAAAAACAGCCTCACGAGATATGCCCTCGTTAAGCAGTTGCGCAACATTTAATGCGGTTGGTGCAAAATGATAATCGGCCAATTGCGTAATGAATTTTCTATTAATTTCTTCGGGATAAGGAGCAAATTTATCACCCGACCGCAGCCCCGCCTCAACATGAGCAACTGGTATTTTGCAATAAAATGCCGCCAGAGCCGCTGAAAAAGCGGTTGTCGTGTCTCCCTGAACAATAACAAAATCGGGCTTAAAATCGGCATACACTTGCTTCATTTTTTCAAGAACCGCTTGTGTTACATGAAATAAATCTTGGTTACTTTGCATGATATTGAGACTGATGTCAGGAACAACATCAAAAATTGCACACGCTTGAGAAAGAAGGTCGGTATGTTGATTTGTGGCGCATAAAATTGCATCGAACGATGTGTTTTTGAGAGCACGATACAAGGGGATAAGCTTTATAGCTTCAGGCCGAGTTCCAACAACGAGCAAAACCCGTTTCTTCATCCCAATATATCCTTTCCTTGTCCTTAAAAAAATCTCCGCTTTTATTGAAAGATACCAAAGAGCCGCAAGAATGCAAGCCCTCGATGAATTTTGGAGAGAATCATCAAAATGTATTGCCATGAAAAAGCCCCACGCAATTTTCATGCGTGGGGCTTTAAAAAACTGAATAAAAAAAACTAAATATTTACGTTAATCGAAGAATGATTATAGTGAGCCATATTAAGCGCTTGCTGCTTTAGGCGTCGATCTTTCTCTTTTTCTTCTTTTTC
>CAZLQB010000039.1:0-1884 GCA_964561585.1 uncultured Pseudomonadota bacterium | reverse complement strand
TCAAGATATCGCTGCCAACGCTCATGCGAGCGTGCCCGTTCTTGCAACTCGGCCTCATGCTTTCGCTTTAATTCAGCTTCCTGGTGCTTTGCATAGAGCCCAACCTGAAAATTATAGTCCCTATGATTAGAAATAAAGGCCATTTTCGCTTCTAAAACAAGCCTTAATTCTAAAGCCCTTGCTTCTAAACCTCTGCAATCCATGAGCATGCCAAAAGAATCATTATAGCCAATTTCTTGATAAACAAGACCCATCAAATAGATAATCTTCTCAATTCCTTCGGCTAGTTTCTTGCCTTCATTAAACATGCAAACAAGCGGCCAGCTGGTTCCATAGCGAAGATTTACATAGGTAACTAATTCATCACTTGTTGTAAAGGAACGCATGATAAATTGATCATTCTCTATTGATCGAACAATTTCTTTTGCCGCTTTTATTCTACCTCGTGGGGTTAAAGAAAAAAACCAGGCATCGAAAAGCCACCATGAAATACCGCCGGTAATAAAGCCTGCAACAATTGATGCTATCTTGCTTTCACTTAACGAATAAGCATATAAACCAGTGGCTGTTCCAACGGCAACACCACCAACAACAGCCCCAACCGATGCCGTTCTTTCGCTTATAGCATTAACCGAAGATCCGGTAATGCAAACACTTGCTATGATTAAAAAAACTATTTTTTTAACAAAATTATTCATGAAATTCCTTGATAGAAAAAAATGTTATGTCTGTTGCCTGGTGGTCCATGATACAAAAAACTCAATAATTATCAAGCAAAAAACCTTCTTTAAAGAACATTTAATGGTTGTAATAAACATAATAAGGCGCCCGCCATCGTAAATCTCGAACCTGCCCTTCTAGTACTTGAACTCTATATTGACTAGCGCAAAGACTGGCTTCATACCGCAAAAGATCTTGTTTTAACTGAGCTGACTCTTGATTTTGTTTATAAAGCGCCTCTTGCAATTCATAAACACTATTTTGCTTAGCAATAGAACCTTTTAACTCAAAGCCTGAAATCAATTTCATACACCTCAACATAAGAGGTCCACATTGATGCTTCATATCCAAAGATATCGAGGCATCGAATGCCTTATGTAAAAGATTTAAGGCATTCTTAAGACCTTGCCCCAAAGATTCACACCTATTAAAAAATAAAACAAGCGACCAGCTTGTTCCATACTTTTGTTTTGCATAACTTGCCAAAGCTTCTTTAGACGTAATATCACACACAACCAAAAAGTCTTTCTCGGCATCACGAACAATGCTTACAGCCTCACTAAAATCAACAACATGAACTATTCCATCTAAAATAACAATCAACTCGTTTATTTTTAATGTAATCTGCTTGCAAATAACAATATCTTTCGCTACAAGATCATCGCGCAATGGATCAACTAACAACAAAGCGTTATCTAAACTTTCACGCATTGCTTTAATATTACTGCGAAGCAGAACCCACGTAAAAGTCTCCCCCATGTTCCTTGATGCGTAAATTTCTAACTCTCCTGCTGATAAAAAGTCACGTTTCAAAAGCCAATCGCTTTCTATTTTAGAAATAATGGCATTCGCCAACTTTATCCTAGATGCTGGAGTCAAATCTGAAAGCCCTGCGTCCAAGCCCCACCAGACAAGACTACTTGCAATGACGCCTGCAATAACCGACGTCACCTTATCATCACTTGCCGCATATATTAACCCACCAAAAAGAGCCCCGACTGCCGCACCTGTTCCAGCAGAACTAATCATTAAACTCTTCTCACTTATTCCGCTAGCCGAATAATTTACAAGAAGCAACCCAAACAAAATACCAAGCCCTATTTTTTTAACATTTTTATACATCATCAATCCGTGCGCCTACAAATAAACGACCGCAGCCTTTGC
>CAZLQB010000038.1:0-9456 GCA_964561585.1 uncultured Pseudomonadota bacterium | reverse complement strand
CACCCTTACGCTTCAGGATCTTACATTCTTTACAAATTTTCTTAACCGATGTCCGAACTTTCATGAATATTTTCCCATTTTATGTTTCATTGTTTTGTACGTTTATTTTTACTATCTCTAATTACTTGTAGCGAGACGTTATGCGTCCTTTGGTCAAATCATACGGCGACAGCGCAACAGCAACCTTATCCCCGGGCAATAACTTTATGTAATGCATGCGCATCTTACCCGAAACGTGCGCTAACACCGTATGGCCACTTTCAAGAAGCTTTACCTGGAACATTGCGTTCGGCAAAGCCTTCTCAACAAGGCCATCAACCAAAATAACGTCTTCTTTTTTTTTCATAAATTCACATCTCTTTTAAAGATTAGGCTGTTTAAGTCTTGTAAGCACTTCCGCACGACCTGGACGCACCACAATGGTATCCTCAACGTGTGCCGCGAGTCCGCCATCGGCTGTCTTGGCCGTCCACCCATCTTTCATAATAGTTACATTATACCCACGCTCTGCAATCATTGGCTCAATAGCTAGCGTCATCCCTTCCTGGAGCACCATTCCGGTTCCTCGTTTGCCAAAATTAGGAACATCCGGCTCTTCGTGTAAATCTTTTCCAATGCCGTGGCCAGAGAATGTTCTAATAATAGAAAACCCTTCTTTTTCAACAATTTCTTGTATGCACACCGAAATATCAGAGACCTTATTCCCCGGAACTGCAACCATTATAGCCGCATCTAACGCTCGCTGTGCAGCGGCAGCCATCTTACTTGCTACAATACCAGCCTGTCCAACGAAAAAGTAACGCGCAACATCAGCACAATACGATTTATGAGACGCGGTTATATCTATTTTAACAAAATCTCCGAAATTTAAAACAGTTTCCTGTCTTGGGATACCGTGAACAATAACGTCATTTATCGAAATACACGTTGCATGTTGATAGCCGGCGTACCCTTTACAAACTGGTTTTAAGTCTCGGGATATGATCTTGCGTTCGATCAGCGCGTCAAGTTCAAGCGTACTAACACCAGCAACAACGAGCCCGTCAAGCTCTTCCATGATCATAGCCAAATGCTGCCCGGCTATTCGCATTTTATCGATCGCGCTTTTACTCTTAACTAACATACCATCATATCCCAAAACAAGTGTCTTTAATGTCTAACTTAAATTATTTATCGGCTCAAGCGCCCCTTTAATCGACCCGTCGATAGAAATCCTTCATAGCGACGTTCAATTAAATGTGACTCTATTTGCGCCGAGGTGTCCAATCCAACGCCTATTACAATCAGCAAGCTAACGCCACTGAACATAACAGGAAAGGATATAACGTTTTGCAACAAACTAGGCAATATCGCTAATGTTGCTAAATATACTGCACCAGGAAAACCAACGCGAGTTAATAAATAGTCAAAAAACTCTGAGGTTTTTTTACCAGGACGAATCCCGGGTATAAAGCCACCAGACTTCCTAATATTATCTGCTAACTCAACTGGATTAAAAATAATCGCAGTATAAAAAAAGGCAAAAAAGATAATCAATCCAGCATTCAAAACGTTAAAAATCAACGATTCACGGGCAAACCAGTCCATAAGCACTCGAGTAACTTCTGGCCATCGAGCTGCAAACATGCCAATTACGGCAACCGGCATACCTAGAATTGCTGTCGAAAAAATAACTGGAACAACCCCTGCTGGGTTAAGCTTAAGTGGAATGTAAGAACTTTGACCACCATAAACCTTGTGTCCAATTACTCGTTTTGCATATTGAACGGGTACCTTGCGCTCACCCTTTTCAAGAAAAATGACACAGGCTATAGCCGCAACCGTAATAGCCATCAACAATGCGATCATCAAAATATTGGTTTGACCCATATGAAAGTTTTCCCAAATTCTGAAAATAGCACTTGGTAACCCAACCACAATACCAGCAAAGATGATCATTGAACTTCCATTGCCAATACCATGAGCATTGATTTGCTCTCCAAGCCACATAACAACCAAAGCGCCAACAGCCATCATTAAAACAGCTGGGAATCTAAAACCCCATCCCGGATTCATAACTAAACCCGCTTGGCGTTCAAGATACACAACAATACCAAAACTTTGTACCAACCCGATGATTAACGTAAGATATCTAGTGTATTGATTAATAATCCTTCTGCCATGCTCACCTTCTTTTGACAAGGCTTCAAGCGATGGAACCATAATCGTCAACAATTGCAACATAATCGACGCAGTAATATAGGGAGACATTCCCAATGAAAAAATAGAAAACATCTTCAGCGCGCCGCCTGAAAAAAGATCCAAATAAGACAAGAATCCACTTGCAAAATTGGCGCTAAACATATTGTATAACGCAGCAACGTCAACCCCGGGCAAACTAATGTGCACCCCAAATCGATATACTGCGAAAACAAAGAGTGTAAAACCCAATTTTCTTCGCAATTCTTGCACTAAGAAAATATTTTTAAAGTTCTGTAGCTGTACCACCACTTCTATTCTCCTTACTCATCAAAAGAGCTTTTCCGCCAGCCTTTTCAATCGCAAGAGTCGCACCCTTACTAAAAGCATCAGCTTGAATGGTTAACTTCTTTTTAAGCTCCCCATCCCCCAAAATTTTAATTAAACCACGGGTACGTTTTTTAAGAATACCCTTGGCTATTAATGCATCTTTTGTAACTTCTTCATTATTGCTAAATTTTGCTTCCAAAACATCAAGATTCACAATGGCGTATTCTGTTCTAAAAGCCTTGTTATTAAAGCCACGATGAGGAAGACGTCGGCTCAAAGGCATTTGACCGCCTTCAAACGTTGCTGCAATTTCTGATCCCGCGCCTGAACGACACTTTTGTCCATCATGACCACGACCAGACATGCCGCCACGATCACCACCACGACCAACTCTTTTTCTCTTCGTTGTAACCGCGACTAATTTATCAAGCTGCAACATGTTTTTTCTCTCCAAACAAATCTTTCAATGTCTTACCACGTAACGCTGCAATATGTTGCGCTGATCGCAATTTCTTTAATGCATCAATAGTAGCCTTGACAACGTTTTGCGAATTAGCCGAGCCAAGCGACTTAGCCAAAACATCTCGAACACCCAAGGCTTCCATAACCGCACGAACTGCACCACCAGCAATAACACCCGTTCCTATTGATGCCGAACGAATAATCACACGACTTGAGCCGTGCTTACCTTCAACACTGAAAGGAATAGTTGTTTTATATAAAGGGACGGCAAACATTGTTTTTCTTGCCTTGCGCAAAGCTTTGGCAATAGCAGAAGAAACTTCTCTGCTTTTACCGAGAGCAATACCAACACTTCCCTTTTTATCGCCAACCACAACCAATGCTGAAAAAGCAAAACGGCGGCCGCCCTTAATTACTTTTGCAACGCGGCGCACATTTAACACAGCCTCTGAATATTCCTCAACGGGATCTTGTGAGGACTTTGCCATGTGACTTCTTCTGTTTTTTTCTTCTGCCATATTTTTCCCTAGTTATTTTTTCTTAACCTCTTCTATGCTTGCGCTTAGAAGTTTAATCCAGCCTCACGCAAACCATCTGCCAACGCCTTAACTCTGCCGTGATATAAATAGCAGCCACGATCAAAGAATACATCTTTGATTGCCTTGTCTATTGCCATCTTGCCAAGTTCTACCCCAACGCGATGTGCACATGTTTTTTTATCACCGGACGAATCTTTTAGGTTCACCGTCGCAAAACTCACGAGCGTTGCGTGCTTACTGTCGTCAATAATTTGAGCATAAATATGTTTCACGCTTCGAAACACCGTTATGCGAGGCTTAACGCCCCGACTAACTTGGGCATTACGAACTCTATGTATTCTTCTTTGCTCGCGCTTTTTAATTTGTTTTTGCAAACTCACAGGAGGACCTTTCTAAACTTAATATTTATTTCTTACCGCTTATTATGCTGAAGCCTTTGTTTTACCAGCCTTGCGAATAATAACCTCACCTTGCTTTATAATACCGGTACCCTTGTAAGGCTCAGGCGGTCTGAAAGATCTCACTGTATCGCACACTTCACCAAGCAAAAACTTATCTGCCGATTTAAAAACAAGATTTTGACCTGTTTTATCAATATCAACAGTAACTTCAGTAGGCAACACATAATCAATCTTATGTGTATACCCAAGCGTTAACGTCATTTTTTTACCGGCAAGCAATGCTTTATAACCAAGGCCAACAATCGTAACCTTTTGTTCGAACCCGGTTTCAACACCCTTAACTTTATTTGCCAATAAAGCGCGATGTAATCCCCAAACCATACTTGCTTTGCGTGATCGTTCCTGCGAATCTAAACACAATGTTTTTTCAACAATCTTTGCCACCAACCCCGTAGGTAATTCGTGCACAAAGCTTGTTTTACCACCAATTATTTGTATTGTATTATCGTTAATTTCAATTTTGGCGGTTGAAAATTGAATCGGCTTTCGTCCAATTTTTGACATACTTGTAATCCTTACCAAACGTGACAAAGAATTTCACCGCCAACGCCCAATCGTTTAGCGTGCTGGTCAGTAATCACTCCTGAACTTGTTGTCAAGACAGAAATGCCTAACCCGCCAACTACAGGCGTTAACTGACGCACATTTTCATAATGACGTCGACCAGGTTTGCTTATGCGTGTTATTTCATGAATAACACATTCACCATTGACGTATTTCAAAAAAACCGTCACGGATGTTTTTGCCCCATCTTGGGCAATTGTATAATCTTTTATATAACCTTCTTCTTTTAAAACCTTGGCAACTTCGATCTTCAAATGTGATCCTGGAACTGTTACTGATCGCTTTCCAACCAAAATTCCATTGCGCAAAGATGTTAAAAAATTACCAATCGTATCTATTGACATTGTCTCAACTCCAAATTACCAACTGGCTTTTTTAACACCAGGTAATAAACCTTCTAATGCATTCTTTCTAAAACACAACCGACACATCAAAAACAATCGCATGAAGCTGCGTGCACGGCCACACAAACGACAACGATTTCTTACTCTTGTGGAAAACTTAGGAGTTCGTTTTGATTTTTCAATGAGCGCTTTTCTTGCCATAAACCACCTTTATAATACCTATTTCTTTTGAAATGGCATATTAAATTTCTTCAACAATGCGTAGGCATGTTCATCATTCTCGGCCGTTGTGTGCATTGTTATGTTTAACCCACGACTTTTATCGACTTTATCATAGTCAATCTCAGGGAAAACCATCCAATCCTTAATGCCTAGGTTATAATTCCCATTGCCATCCAACTTGGTACCAACCCCTTGAAAATCTCTAACAGAGGGAAGTACCACATTAATTAACTTATCTAAAAAATGATACATTCTTGAGCCACGTAAAGTAACCTTAACCCCAATTGGCATTCCTTTTCGTAATTTAAATGCCGCTATCGAAGTCTTGGCAATAGTCTTTACTGCAACCTGGCCGGTAATCTTTTCAACAATCTCTTTTACTTGATTCAAGACCTTACCATCGGCAACAGCTTCTTTAACGCCGATATTAATAACTATTTTACTTAACGCAGGAACCTGCATCATGTTTTTAAGCTTCAAATCACGGAAAAGATCAGAACGCATCTGCGTTTTGTATTGTTCTTCTAATCTCGACTTTATCATGATAACTTACCTACTTGCGTTAAAATGCCTCTTTACAACGATGACAAATTCTTGCCTTGTCTTCATTTTCTAAAAACTTTACCTGAACACGGCACGGTTTTTTGCAAGAAGGGCACATTGGCATCACCCTGCTCAGAGGAATATAACCCTCTTCTTTAACAAGGCCACCTTTTTCCCCTGTCCTTCGAGCTTTAACGTGTCGCGTTACAACCCCAACATCTTTTACTAATACAAGATCCTTTTTAGGATCAACTGCAATCACCAATCCTTGTTTTCCCTTATCTTTCCCAGACAAGACAAGAACGGTGTCGTTTTTCTTAACCCGGCTTAACATAATTTATTCAACCTCGTTTGCTTACAAAACCTCAGGTGCTAAAGATATAATCTTTGAATACCCAGCAGTTCTTAATTCTCGCGCTACAGGACCAAAAATACGAGTTCCAACCGGTTGTTTTTCTTTGTCGATAATGACAGCCGCATTATCGTCAAACCGAATATAACTTCCGTCTTGTCGTCGGCACTCTTTCCTGGTTCTTACAATTACTGCATCCAGAACTTCACTCTTTTTTACGGTGCCGCCAGGAATGGCTTTTTTCACAGTAACTTTTACAATGTCCCCCAAATAGGCATATCGCTTCTTACTGCTACCCGTTACCCGAATAACCTGGAGCTTTTTGGCGCCAGAATTATCAGCAACTTCAAGCATCGAACGTTCTGCTACCATCGCGTTTACCCTCTTTAATGTTGTTCAAGAACACGGACTAAGGCCATATGCTTCGTTTTTGACAGAGGTCTTGATTCCTTGATCTCAACCATATCGCCAATTTTTGCCACATTGTTCTCATCGTGAACGTGATACTTTTTGTGTCTTCGCACAACTTTACCGAATAATGGATGCCTTAAGGCTCGAGATACCTTGACTACAATGGTTTTATCCATTTTGTCAGAGACGACCTCGCCCAAAACCAGGCGCGCATCCTTCTTCTGTGAAATCGCTTTTACCGCTTCTGCCATTGTTTACCTCAAGGCTTTTTTAGCTTTTTTTTTGTGTTTAATTTCTACTGTTTTCGGGCCATCTTGCTGTTTCAAAAAAGTAAGAGCCCTGGCAATTTGAACCTTTAATTTACCGTACTGAGAAACATCTTTAACCTGTCCGGTAATTTTGCTCAAATTCAAATTAAAAAGCTCTTTTTTTAATGATTCAACTTCCTGTTTCAACGCTGCTGCATCTAGCTTTTTAAGATCTTTTTTTTCCATCATGTTTTACCTCTATTCCGTCAATTCGATTGACCTTCTGTTGCCAAAAGTTCTTCTTTAGACACAAAGCGTGTCTTCATTGGGAGCTTATAGGCCGCAGCCTTCAATATTTCCTTGGCTTCTTCTCTTGTGAGTCCTCCACCAAGTTCCAAAATAACTCTGTCTCGCTTTACTACGGCGACCCACAATTCAGTTCCGCCCTTACCTTTACCCATGCGGGTTTCGGCTGGTTTTTTAGAAACAGGTTTATCAGGAAACAACCTCAAATACATTGCGCCAACTTTTTTCAATTGCTTGGCCACCGTAACGCGAACAGATTCAATTTGACGTGCCGACACCCAAGAAGGTTCAACGGCTACCAAACCAAAATCCCCAAAAGCAATCGTGCGTGCACCTTTTGAGCGCCCGTACATTCGGCCCTTTTGCATTTTTCTAAATTTTGTCTTTTTTGGCATTAACATAGCACTGTTCCTTTATTGTCGTTGTTTAGTATTCACCCTTGCAAATCCAAACTTTGACGCCTATGACGCCATAGGTTGTAAATGCTTCCGCCAGTGCATAATCAACATTGCAACGCAATGTATGCAGGGGAATAGAGCCAAGTCTTAACCATTCTGTACGAGCAATTTCAGCACCACCAATACGACCTGCAATGCAAATCTTAATTCCTTTTGCGCCACTCTTTAGTGCCGCAAAGCCAGCTTTTTTCGTTAAGCGCTTATGACTTACACGCTTTTCAAGCTGTTCTGCGATACTCTTGGCAACCAACACTGCATTGATTTCTTGAGCCTTAACTTCTTGCACCGAAATTTCAATATTCTTTTTCAGTTGCTGATGAAGGTCTTGCTTAATTTGGTCAATGCCCTGTCCTTTTTTGCCAATAATCGAGCCAGGTCGCGACGAATAAATAATGATTCGAACGTTATCAACAGCTTTTTCAATAACAATTTTTGCAATATCCGAATCATTAAGTTTACCTTTTAGGTACTTTCTAATTTCGAAGTCTTCTAACACATTTTCGCCGTAAGATTTCTTGGCAAACCAATGTGCACTCCAGTCTTCGAAGATACCTAATCTAAAACCTAATGGATGTACTTTCTGTCCCACAGAACACCTCTAACTATCAAAAACACACATTATCTTTTTTTATCTAAAACAATTTCAACATGACTCAAGCGCTTGCGTTGCATATTTGCTCGACCCATTGCTCCAGGCTTGAAATACTTAATAATAGGACCCTGGTCAACTTTAATTTCTTTAATGTAAAGTTTTTCCATGGAATCTATCTCTGGATGCAAATTTCGCGCATTTGAGTATGCTGAATAAAGCGCTTTAACGATCGGTGTTACGCGCTTTATCGAACACGTCTTCAACCAGGCGTACGCTTTATCAACCGAGTTACCACGAATTACATCAACAAACGGACGTAATTTGTATGGCGAAATACGTACAAACCTGCTTACTGCTTTGGATAGCATATTCAACCTTATTATATCAAAAAACTATTAACTTGTAACCTGTTTTGGAGCCTTTGATGCAGCTGGCGCTGGGCCACCAGATTTACCGGTTTTTTCGGCTTTTCTCTGACCACTATGAACTCTAAACGTCCTTGTAGGAGCAAACTCACCGAGCGCGTGGCCAACCATGTTTTCAGTTAAGAAAACCGACACAAACTTTCTTCCATCATGGACCGCAATCGTTAGGCCAACCATTTCTGGCACAACCATACTTGCACGTTTGTACGTTTTAATGACATCCCGCTTACCTGATGCTTTTACCTTCTTAATCTTTTCAACCAACGAAGCTTCTACGTAAGGACCTTTACTTATCGAACGTGCCATATCTTCTATCCTTTATTTATTACTTTCTGCGCTTCAAAATTGCAGTACTCTTACGTTTTCTTGTGCGCACGCCTTTGCAGCTCTTGCCCCATGGAGTAACAGGATGAGAACCTGATTTCGATCGACCTTCACCACCACCATGAGGGTGATCAACTGGGTTCATTGCCATACTGCGAACGGTCGGACGAATACCCAAATGCCGACGTCTACCAGCCTTACCCCAAACCATATTGCGAAAATCTGCATTGGACAAAACACCAACAGTTGCCCAACCATCAAGACAAACTGTACGCAATTCACCAGAAGGCATCTTGAGAATAGCAAGCTTGTCTTCCTTGCCTACAAGCTGAATCGAACAGCCAGCACTTCGAGCAAGCGTTCCACCTTTTCCCGGCGCAATTTCGACATTGTGAATAAAGAAACCAACAGGAATGTTTCGCATTGGCATGCTGCAACCAATATTTGCTTCAGCTTTCTCGCTTGCCAATATCTCCGTTCCAACCTTCAGTCCCTCTGGCTTCAATTGATAGGTTTTTGCACCATTCTTATAATGAATTAATGCAATAGGAAGGTTTCTGTTTGGATCATATTCAAAGGCAACAACAACACCAGGAACTTCACGAACTGAACGTCTAAAATCAACTAAACGATAGCTTTTTTTAGCACCACCACCTTTATGACGGCAGGTAATGCGGCCATAGGCATTACGTCCACC
>CAZLQB010000037.1:0-9492 GCA_964561585.1 uncultured Pseudomonadota bacterium | reverse complement strand
CGTACATCATTTTTTACAAGGATTGTTTATTTATTCAAGATTCTTTTTAAACGCTTCAAACACTTGCGGGACCGTTAAACCTGAAACATTGATTTCTTCGATCTGTTGTCCAAGGTCTTTGTAATAACGTAAAAGCTCGCCGCTATGTTGTGCATAAACACGCAAACGCTCACGAACAACTTCTTCTTTATCATCTTCTCTTCTGATTAATTTTGCCCCACAAAGCAAACATGTTGGATTTTCGACATCAGCAACCATAGCTTTAGAGGTTGGGGTTTGGCAGGCTTTATTTTCGCAAACCAAACGGCCTGAAAGACGTTTAACAATCTCTTCGTCAGGGATAGCCAGCGAAATAACACGAAATGAATATTGAGGAAAATTTTTCTTGAGCAAATCTAAAAACAATTCTGCCTGTTTTTTGGTACGAGGATAGCCATCCAAAATAATTGGCGAAGCTTGCGCTGTTTCTTTTTTCAGCCAATCTTCAACCATATTGGTAACCATTTCATCAGGAATAAGTTGACCAGTTTTGATATAATTTTCAATCGACTTACCAAGCTCATCACCACGGGCAATACGTTCACGACACAGATTTCCGGTCGAAAGAACTTTAAAGCCCAATGATTTCACGCAATCGGCCGCAACGGTACCTTTACCAGAACCGGGAGCACCGAAAAAAGAAATGATAGTATTTTTGGCTTGAACCTTCAAAAGATCCTCCTTTGACTGTTGTTTTTGTGATTCTTGTTGCTGTTGCTTGTTACCAACACCACAACCAGCAAACAAACCCAAACAAGATATTGTTAATAACCAATAAGCACGCTTCATATCAACTCCTCGTAACCCCTTGTAAAAAACAGTGTAATTTAAGACAGCGGCATAAAAACATAACTCAGATTTTTACGACGCCCCCACGCTCTACGAAAATCATCAATATCATACCATACTTTTGTTTCATTGTTAGACTTGAAGGCAGAATCTCTGCATAAAACTCGTCTATTTTGAGCATCCCACCCAATAACAACCATAAGGTGTCCCTTTGCATAAGGAAGCGCACCGCCCCTTAGCGGCCCCTGAATACTTACAACAACAGGGCAATCTTCAAGTAAATAGCTATGTAATACGTCAAAACTAGCCAGCCGCTGGACACAGCAAGGAATTTTTCCGCCTGAAATGTCATAAGCGGCCGCTACATTCAAAACCCAATTACCATAAATATCACAAGCATCATCATGGGCAAGCGCGGCAAAATCAACCGGATCAACGAATCCCTTGAGTAAAAAACTCAAAACGGAACTTGTTGACGTTGGCGAACACAAATCTCTTGCTCGTAGATGATTAAGAACCATTTGCGACTGCAAAGGAAAATCTTCAATTTCCCCGCTCAATAGGTTGCGCGAGGGCTTGATGTTTTCATATTTGCTGAGATTCGAGACGCAGGCATAAAAATGATGGGCCTCGGTCAAATTTGCACCACCTGAAGCCTCAACCTTAACGTCAAACGCCGATGCATAACTATTATTTTTTATCGAAATTCTGCCAACCTCCAATTGAGCGATAGCATCCTTTGAGCAAGAAAAAGACTGTTGTTTTCGAGCCCCCCATTCGGCATACTTTATCCAATTGGACCACTTTTTACCTTTAACCCTAACCAAAAGAGTATATTTCCCTGCTTGAGGACGCTGGGCATTCCACGAAACGATAAGCTCATTAAAGGTTATCGTCTTTGATTGCTGCCAAACATAAGAAAGTTCATTACTCGTAGCAATTATTTGATGGGAATATGTTTGAGTAAAAGAAGCGGTGGTTGGAAAAAGACTAGATAACCCAACAAAAACAGTCGCCAGGCCTAAAGTTAAAAAGAATCTTTTCATTAATATTCACTCCTCGTAAAGCGCTCCTTTTAGGGCTTTTTTGATAGTATTTAAGATAAAAACACCATTATCCTACTATTCTCTGACGCTTAAAACAAGGCGGTTGGCGAAAAATATTGCATTACCTTGGGTTTTTATGTTTAGAAAGCAATAAATCTAAAGACTTCGCTCAAATTCTGTGCTACTCTAATAAAAATTGATCTTTTTAATATCTCAGAATCTCGTCATAATTCTCAAACAAAAGGCTTTTGTTTTTTGATTTCGGTAATCTGTTCGAGAATGTACGGGCTGTTGAAAATTTACGTATAAGTATAGGTTTCACTAGTTATATTGCGAGGTGTTTTGATTAGATAACGTTTATTAAAATTTTGTGCGAAGGTCGCACGTTCGATTTGTTGTATTATATATCACGCTTTTTGTTAATGAGAAAGAATATTTAGATGAAATTATACGTAGGAAACTTAGCTTACACAGTCACAGAACAAGAACTCCAAGACCTTTTCGCCCCTTATGGCGAAGTTAAAACCGTCAACATCGTCAAAGACAAATTCACAGGCCAAGCCCGTGGTTTTGGTTTTGTTGAAATGGGCGATAAAGACCAAGGACAAGCAGCTATTGATGGCTTGAACGGCAATGATGTCGGTGGTCGTAAGCTCCGTGTCAACGAAGCACTTGCAAAAGAAGCCCAAGGTGGCCGTCCTCGTTCATTCGGTGATCGCTCAGGCGGTAGCCGTGATGGTAACGGCGGTGGCAGCCGTGGTGGTTTCGGCGGTAGCCGTGGTGGTTTCGGTGGAAGAGATCGCGGCAGTGATCGCGGTGGTTCATCCTGGTAAACTAGCCAGCTAGATTAGAACTAAAAAAAGAGGCGCTTCGCAAGAAGCGCCTCTTTCAGTTTAATACATCAAATTAAGTCTTTAAATAACCTCTGCGTGGTCGATAACAATAACTGTTTTTTGAACCCGCATATAAGCACAATCGGAAACCTGAATTTCCATAAGCAATGAAATTCCCAAAGGCGTCTTAACTTGTCCAACCGGACTAAACCCAACCTTCTCATAACACCGAATCGCCCTCAGATTATCAACAGCCGGATCAATAATAATCTTCTTTATTTCTGGTTTTTTAAGTAAAAAGTCGACGAACATTCGCAAAAAATTACTCCCATACCCTCGCCCCAACTTCTCTGACTCACCGATAAAAACGTCAATCCCGTAAACGCCTGCTGGCTCATCAGTCCACCAACCCCCGCCTACCTTATTGGCGACATAATACTCGATATATCCTATTGGTTGCTCATCAAAAAGCACCATAAATGGAAATTCAAAACCGTTAGATAATTTTTCTAGATATTTTTCTTTGAAGGTCTGTAAATCAAGACCAACATCAGCCCACCACCGAGAGATCTCCGACTGGTTTACCCAGGCGAATAACAACGACAAATCGTTTTCGGTTAAAACCCTGAACTCAAAACGCTTTTCATCGATATCTGATAAACTACTCACAATAACCTTGCGCTTTCGACATGTCCCTACGATGCCCTGCCAAGGAGTCTCTAACCTTGCCCCACTTTTTACATCCCTGTACTAAGGTTACTAAACCACCCATGAAAAATAAACGGTCTCCAATAAAGAACAGCTTTCCCTTAAGCGATAAGGCTTTTACATAGTTAATATTGACCAAAGATTACGAAATAATGGCATTCTGCTAAACTGCTTTTACAAGAACACTTTTATCCCAAAGGAACCCATGAACCTTTTTGAACCCCAAGACGAAATAGAACAGCAAAAGCAATCGCCGCATGCTCAACAACCCCTGGCCATTAGGATGCGGCCACAAAAGCTTGATGATTTTGTAGGCCAAGAAGACATTATCGGCCCAAATAAACTCCTGAGAAAGGCAATTGAATCCAATCGCCTTTTCTCATCAATTATCCTTTGGGGCCCGCCAGGCATTGGAAAAACAACGCTTGCAACCATTATGGCCAAAACAGCCAAAGCTCACTTTGAAATTATGAGCGCGGTCACCGCAGGCATCAACGATATTCGACAATTGATCACACGAGCACGCCAATACGCAGCCTTTGATAAAAAAACCATAGTGCTTGTGGACGAAATTCACCGCTTTAATAAGGCGCAACAAGACGCCCTTCTGCCCCATGTTGAGGATGGAACCATAATACTCATTGGCGCAACCACCGAAAACCCATTATTTGAGGTTATTCCGGCACTTGTTTCGCGCTCTCGCGTATTTAACCTTAAGCCATTACAAAATGAACATCTTATTGCACTTATGCACCGAGCTATTAATGATGTTGAACGTGGATATGGCCTCAAAAAAATAAAGATTGCTGACGAAGCGCTTGAACATATTGCAAACTTAGCGGGTGGTGACGCCCGGTCAACACTTAACGCCATCGAGCTTGCGGTAGAATCAACACAACCGGATCAATCGGGGACAATAACCATAGATCTGGCCATGGCCGAACAGGCAATGCAAAAAAGAGCGATACGTTACGACCACGCGGGAAACGAACATTATGATACTATTAGCGCGTTTATAAAATCTGTCAGGGGTTCTAATCCCGATGCCGCCCTATATTGGCTTGCAAAAATGATTTATGCCGGCGAAGACCCTAAATTTATTATGCGCCGCTTATTAGTTCTTGCCTCTGAAGATATTGGAATGGCCGATCCGCTAGGAATCGTTGTTGCCTCCGCTTGCTCACGAGCAATTGAATGGTGCGGATTACCCGAAGCTCAATATCACCTGGCTCAAGCAACCACCTATTTGGCCACCGCGGCAAAAAGCAATTCCATGAAGGGATACTTCAAAGCACTTGAATTAGTTGAACAAGAAGGAAATACGACAGTCCCTCCACACATCAGAAGTGGCGCCTGCCCCATAAAAAACAAAATCCCTTACGAATCACAGGACAAAACATATAAATATCCGCACGATTATCCAGGGCACTGGGTTGAGCAACAATATTTACCTGATGGATTACAAAAAACAATCTTTTATACACCAAGTGATCAAGGCCATGAAAAGAAAATAATCGAGCGATTAAAAGTATGGAGAAAAGAATAAAGCTCAACACGCGTATTAATACACATATTGAGCTTTATATTAAAACTAAAAAACTTAATCTTTATTTAGGTGAAAGATCCTGCGTCAATTGATAGAGATTATTATCAGGATCAACGAAAAAAATCATTTTAACATGCCCAGGAATTTCGATAACCTCGCTTTTGAATACAACGCCTTTTTGCGTTAATTCTGCTCGAGCTGCTTCAATATCGTCAACGGTCATTGTCACAACTGCATTTTGGCCTGGCTTTACCAATGCGTCCTCGGGACCGCACTCTCCAACACCCAATGCCATACCACCATCATGACCACGAAGCTCCATCCAATTATGCTCATCGGTACAACATGCGATCTCTAAACCAAGCGTATCGATAAAAAACTTTTTCGCCTTTTTAATATCAGCGACAATAACCCACGCCATATCCATACTTTTTATTTTCATAATTCCTCTAACTATTTTTTAGATAACTAATCCACGTATCATGTTGAGCTGCCGTTGTAATGGTATTTAAACATTTTTCATCGCTGCGGTTTCTATCAAAATAGTCCGTAATGGCTATTTCGGCATCTTTACACAGCACCGAATAAGGCGTCCATAGAGTTTGTAATACATCAAACATCACAAAACGAATTAAGCGTTGTGTATCAGAATTACTTAACGACCTTAGACAAGATTCTGTCCATGGTTTAAATGTTCGATGGTAGCAAAGCCCAGCATCGCCAATGGTATACTGAAAAAATCCCATATAAGCACACTTAACACCATCTATACAAATTTCGATCGTACCAAATATAGAAATTTGCAATTGTTTTTCGGTTCGCCCCGTCTCTTTATTTTTATGCGCAATCGTTTCCCCAAAACCATTTTGGCTTACAAATTGATCAACTTTTGATGAAAATTGATCAAAAAGACAACCCCTATCATAAAGCTTACTCCCCTTCCAGCTATAAACACATGGAACCAAGCCCCAATCATAACCATTTCGTTCTATGCTTTTAACTTTAACATTGTATAAACTTGCATTTTCTTCAAACTGTTTCGCTTCAGCTAAAATCTTTGATATTCGAGTTCCATAAACACTGTAAAAATCACGCCTAAAATCAATATACGCCCCATTAAATTCTTCAATTTTTCTTAGATCTTCTTTTTTATATTTTGTCGACAAAACGAGTAAATCACCTTCAGCGCGATTCAAGTTTTTTCCATTTTTTAAGTAAGGAGCAATTGCTTCATTAATGTTATATAACGTAATAGTATAAGGACATTGAACATAATTATCCGTTAAAACCACAAATGGCGTTTCGCCAAAAGCACCCTCAAAAAACAACCCCACACTAAAAAAACATATTATTCCACGAAAATAAAACCCGCTATTCATAAACCACCTATTATGTAAAAATTTAAAAATTGAAAACATGCAGAAGCAAAAATTGTAACGTTGATCACTAATATTAGCAATCAAAACCCTTATCAAAATCAATCAAAAATGCCTATATTTCAACAAATATCAGTCTTTTACGCAAAATTCAATTATTTTCACGGGAAAGCCAATTGATATTTTCGTGTTTTCAGTTATATTAGAAATAATTACTCGCAATGACGTGAACTTCTCACTAAATTATCATAAATATATTTTTTACAAATGGATGGGTTATGAAGAAAATCATTAAAATTATTATGTTGTTCTTACTTATTTTTTCAAGCAATTCGTCGTATATATTAGCAGCAATGCAAGCACCCCCACAAGTCGTTATTCCCGTAAGCGATTGGACCCAAACAAGATTTGATGCTGAATCAATAAAAATGGCATCATGCCTTGATGCTATTTGGGATGCTGACTTCATCTCCCTAAAAATCGTTAAGGACCCAACAAGCAGCGGTTTATCTGCTACATGGTTGGCTGTCAACGACAACCAACTCATAGGTAAAAAAACAACCCCAAAAGACAAAAAGACTCAATTCGTTGTTTTGAGAAACAAAAAAGGCGAGTTGGGCTTTTATTCCAATTTTAGTAAAAAAAATATCATGTCGGCTGATGCATCGGCAAGATACCCCCGTGCGCCATACAAAGTAACCGTAGAAGGCGGATCTTTTTTTGGCGCTGGAACATGGGAGCCGTGGATTGTAAAAGAAGATGAAGATGGATTTGCACTGTTTAACAAAAATGCTGGCGGGTACCTCGTCGTTTGCCGTGATGGTAGCTGGACAAACAAATTTGACCGACCAAACACAGACATTAATAATGCAACTATTTTTAATGTGTATAAAAATGTGTATAAAAAAGAAGAAAGTCCAAAAGCAGTCATAACCACAGCCGAATCCCCTGCCGAAAATCCAACGCCTTCTCAATTGGCTGAATTTACGACCCCGGCACAAACACCGACTACAGCTAAAACTCAGACACCCAAGACATTGTCCTGGAGCCTAAACAGGTTAAAAGAAAGAGAACAAGAAATTCCACCATTCAAAGCGCTTGACGAGCTTGAAGCTAAAAGTAGCGTTTGCAAGTTCTTGCTCACCGAAACAGAAGCCGCTGGAAATCTAAGACTGTTTTTATGCAAGGAAGGAAAAGCGTCACCAGACCCTAAATCATACATTGGAAAAATCGAAAACCTGAATCCTAGAATTCGGATTATCGATCATAACAAACTTTTTGCTTTTTTACATGAGGTTACCAATAAAATGCTCGCTGCTCAAAAAGATGATGCTGCCGCCGAAGAAAAAATATTATTAGATGAATATGGCCGACCTCAACAATATTTTCCCGCCATGATAAAAAAGATGGAAAATAATTCACGCGTTGCTGTTATTGGTGATTTGCACGGAAACATCGAAGCGCTCTTTGCTATTATAGCGGACTTAGACGCAAACAATTTCTTTCAGAAAGATACCGAAACCCCTCTTTTACTAAACCCAAATTGTCACATAAAATTTCTAGGAGACTATGTTGATCGTGGTGTGAATGGCGTTATAGCAATATTTATCGCAGGCCAATTATGGATGTATAATCAAAAAAATGTCTCCTTATGTCGTGGTAACCATGAGATGAAATCAATGTATAACGCATATGGGCTAGCACAAGAATTTGAGCATCGAAATATTTCAGCCGCCGGTGAAGAAATCTTTACTTGTTTTCTCAACGCACTTCCCTATACAATTATGCTCGCCTTTGCCAAACAGGAGTATAGCGGCCTGGCTAGCGGTTATAATCTTATTCAGCTTTGTCATGGTGGGCTTGGAAAAATGTTCTCGCACCCAAATCAGCCAATATGGGGACCAGACCCAGACAATGAAGATCGCCTAAGAGAATACTTTAAAAATTCTCTTTTTACTTGGGATGGGGTCCATGAAGGTTTAAGCTCAGATACGAACATTTTTGAGCTATTCGAACAAAAATATTATAGTAATGAACAATCATTAATACCGCTCTTATTAAAAAATCACTTTACACAAGATGGAAACGATTGTCGCTCGTTGGCTATTGCATGGAACGATTATGCTTCAACCGAATACGAACAACACATATTCGCACGCTACATGGCGAGCAATCGACGCACAAATATTAGCCCAAAAGAAGCTCACGACTATTTTAATATCGCACAAAGCAAGCTCAGAGATATCGACACATTCTGTGGCATTATAAGGGCCCATAATCATACATGTTATCCATGGGCACTATTTGCAGGAGATGAAGCACCTGACAGATTAGAGCCATGGGTCAATCCAGGCAATCATGTCGAATTTAATAGGGAACCTAAAATCATTTCGATTATTTCGAGTAAAAAAACAACAGCTCAAGGAAATACGAAGCCGGAACAAATTCGGGCACGATTTGAAATTCCTGGCGAACATGCAGCGTACACAATCATTGAATCATCTCGGGACGGTGGATTGACGGCCAACCTGCGTCTTTTACAATAAAGACAACGCACCACAAATAATCAGCTTTATTTAGTAAAAGAATCAACGCTATTAATTGCCCCCTGTGCTCTTATTAAAAACTCAGGCGAAGCGACGTCGACCGCAAATTTAACCAAATCATCAGTATTAATTTCATCAATAATGCTTTTTAATGGGCAATATAAACTATCAATAATATATGCTATTCCAGGCAATACAAACTTTAGATCGTCTGTATTGCTTGTTATGAGTTCAAAGCGATAATAATGTAAAAACAAACGAGCCACAACAATAATTTTTTTAAAGTCGCTAATGTTTTGATATAACTCGCTTACAGAAAAAATCTCCGGCACACCTTCCAAAGGCAAAGATACATCACGAATAATATACTCAGTCTCATCGAGCATTCTTTGCACTTTCAATAAGAAATCACTCATCAATTTATTCGTTGATAAAATCTCGGCTTTGCTCATTTTTCTACAAAGATCGCCACATTCCTCCTTAACATTATGCAACTCATCCCAAAAACTTCGATCGATGCTTAATTGCCTTTCACCGGCAAAACCTAACGGAGAAGCGGACATTGACGACAAAGAAAAAAAGAAACCACAACAAAAAATCCCACCCACC
>CAZLQB010000036.1:0-9529 GCA_964561585.1 uncultured Pseudomonadota bacterium | reverse complement strand
GCATTAAACAAAGAATTACGCACAACTGGAGCACCCTTAATAACCGGTGGAGATTGGGGTTCCCCGACCTTGATCAAAACAAACCAATATCGTTTTTACGTCGCCACTATGAACAAAGCCATGGAATGTTATTCAATGGAAATATCACCTATAAAATAGTTAATCCATTTGAGCAGGATTTATGCATTTCGCTCATAACGTCACAATTTATGGACGAAATGATTGAGGCAAACGCATTATGGCACATCACCAGGCCAAATGCCGCAGAAACCATAATTGCCTTAATTGGCAGCACCCATAGCGGGCATATTGATATTGTTCACGTGAAAAACACACTCGACGAACATCTTTTAGCGCTCGGGTACGAAAAACATTCATCTTTTGGGCTGGAGGATATACATAACGTTGATGCCGCCCATTGCACAAAAGTAAGCACCGAAATACCCAAGCAGATATTTTCTGAACTTAAAAAAAGTTCGTCTAAACTTGCATTTTAACGACAAAAAAACTTGCAAAAAAATAGCCCCTCTATATAAATAGTGAAGCTTTGTTATTATGCAATTCGGTGCTTATATTAAGGGATTACCTATGGCGTTTCGATTTTCTACGATTTTTTCTGTCATTGCATTTTCATGTGGTCTATTTTTCACCAACTGTTCAGGAATGATGCAACCAATTTCAGATCATGACTTTGCAATAAACCAAATAAATGCCCAAGGCGCCTATTTATGCACCCAATTTAGCGAAACAAGTAAAATCATATTGGAAGTCAAGCTAGGCAAAGAATATATAACTAAATTCAAAAATGTGTGTTTTCGCTCATTTATTAACTTTGTTAACGAGCGAAAAACGTTTTTGGAAAACAATGAAATCAATGAATTGACCGAAACATTTTGCAGACAATTAACTATGCTGGGACTGCTTCAATATTCTCGCCCATAAGCATCAGGCACCCACCGTGAAATTTCTGACTATAATAATCGACAAAAGAACCGGATGGCAATTTCACGCTCGTGCAAAGCCAACACAAAAAACGGTCCCCCTCAAAGCGGCGACCTATCAACGTCAACCAACCACAATCACTGGTCCCTAAAAAATCAGTGCCACATATTAGCTCACAATGCCAACCCTTATCCGACTCATAAATATTTTTACGAGTAAACCTCGTCGCTTCGTGCATATCTTGTGTTAAAAGAACAGCCCCACCAGAAATCATTACATACGAAAAGGTTGGAATTAATTTCCCATCCCTATTTTTTTCAACAACTCTAAGATGCATAGCCGAAAGATTTGCCATGGAATAACAACAGCTAAATGCTAATATGCTCAAAGCTATTTTAGATAAAAATTTCATCATATTTCCTTTTAAAAAACTGTTAACAAAGATACGGCCGATAATTTATCTGGGTTTTTCTTCACGTTCATCGGTAAATATTTGCCAATTTCTACAACATCCGACATTGACCCGTGTGCGTGAATATATAGACCTCAAAAGGAGACCAATCCCCAAGAAAACCAAAATCAAACCCCAAAGATTTCCCAGCAACCCTCCAACAAGTCCATCTACAAAATTAATCCAATCTGCTGGAAGGGCATGCAAAGCCTTCAATCCATAATAAACCAAAGCAAAACCAACGAGGAACTTAAACAACGAAAATCTTTTTTTCATAAAATTCCATTTCATGCTCGAAAAAAAATGTATTTATTTCTGAAATTTCAGCGGATATGCGGCTGGATTTTTGAGTGACTCAACCTCAAGATCAACATCTAACAATGGCCAATGAAGATGATTTTCACTGAGCTGTTTTACGTCATAAATTTGCTCAATAGTTGCCTTGGTAAACCAAGGATGCTCGGTAAAAGAAAGAAAAAACTCCTGCCCGTTCACCAAAATCCAAATTCCTTCTTTTGAAATAATATTTATTTCAATGGGAACAGTGGTGAGCTTTCCACATTTGCGCAATTTCTTTAACATGATTTTTTACCACCTTTTCAAGCTCCCTCAATCGCCGCTCAGAAAAACCCTTATAATCAGCAAGCGCAACAAGGGGCTCTATCCAAAATTTTGCTTCTCCCTCTGGTGAGGCAACATGAACGTGCATTCTTGCTTCCTCATTAGAAAAAAAGAAAAAACGATAATTTTTATACTTAAAAACCGTTGGACTCATCATCTCGACACCCGCATTCAATTAAATTGAGATTGGTGTATGTAGATTAGCATACGTAACGTTGTACGGCAATTCAAAAACGTATTTGTATTACTTTTCAGCCACATATACCAATAAATCACCCGGTTGGCAATCGAGTTCTCTGCATAATGCCTCCAACGTAGAAAAGCGGATCGCCTTTGCTTTGCCAGTTTTTAAGATTGACAAGTTTGCTTCGGTTAATTCAATCTTGGCGGCCAAATCATTTGAACGCACTTTGCGCCGCGCCATAATTTCATCAAGCTTCACTATTATTGCCATATTATTACACCGTTAAGTCTTGATCGCACTTCAACTTATACCCCTCATACATTAATGAGGCAACAACCAACAACAGTCCAACAATAAAAATGTGGTAAATATCATGCGAAGAAACAGTCAAACTAATCATCCGGTTGCCTGGCCCCTTATGCAAAGTAACAATTAACGACAAAATCATGGACTTTATAGGTGCATATAACGCCCACCCAAAAGCTACGCGGCTTATTTTGCGAATTAACTCAAACGATTGTAATGAAAAAATGTTACCATTCTGATAGCGGGCAAGCAGCTTAATAAGCAAACACAAGCCCCAAAACAAAAGTATATATGAGATTCCATCAACGGCAAATCCAGCTACCCTCTGCCAAAATGGCAAATTAAACAGCGCCTCGTCCCAATTATTTCCATTAAACTGATTTCCCTCACAACAAATAACCCCAGAACTCCATTCATGGTGCCCTATGCAAACTTTGTCCCTGCACCATGTATACAAAAAATCCACCAAAACCAATGGGCCGACCAAAAATAGACTAAACCACTTCAGCCAACGAGCGTAAACTACAATATTTTTCATAACATCCTCATAATAAAAACCCAAAGAATAGAACCATCTTCATAAGAGAATGGCAAAATCGTTATCGAAAGTCAATATTTAATTATCGCCACTCGATAACGATTTTGCCAAAATCAACAGTGCCGTTACAAATTGAACTTTGTGCGGTAAAATCAACATCTTCAATTGAATAATTTTTTAAAAATCTTCCTATAACAAAATCCGGGGGTTTCATGTTTAATCTTAAAAAATTAAATCTTACTTTTTTTTCAATAGCATTTTTTTGTGCTTGTAAAATTAATGCAATGGAACCGAGCAGTCCAGGCCATGAGGATCGCGAACTCGCGGCCGCAAACAACTTTATTCAGCGAACACTTCAAGCCGAAGTCTCCCAAAGAATAAAGACAACCAAACTTAAAAGAGAACCAACAACAGACAGAGCAAGCGATGACTTAGTCGACGCATATGAAGATCTTTTTCAAGCCGGCATTCCAATCGCAACCATAATGGAATATGCCTTACTAGAAAACGAAATCAAAAAACGACATCCAAAAGACAGCCCTACCTGCAACCCACAAACCAAATCCTCATAGAAAAATCTTATATCGATTAAAAATCAATTTTTTTTAAAGTTTCCATCATGGCTCTTTAGATCGTGATTTACAAAAAAAACATATCTTGCTTTTGTAAAATCAGGGTGGCTAATTACGTATCGTCTGGTCAAAATTGGCACCAACTCATAAATTTGACCGAATATTCTTACCTAAAAACACAACCCCTAACGATGGAGCCTTATGTTTAATTTACAAAAAATAAGCCCTATTATTTTTTCGGTAGCACTTCTAAGCATTAATAACGCTCGCGCAATGCAAGATAATCAGGCACAAAAAATTGTCACTACCAATCCAAGCATTGCACGCGTCCTAGCTCTTTATACTTCTGATAAAGACCCCGAATTAACCATTGGCCAAATTGACCAACTCAGAACACTACGTTTAAGCCCTAAACAAAAAACAACAAGCCCCCTCGCAAAAAAATTAGTCGCTAAAAACAAATTAGTTGAGAAAATACGAGAAGAATTTCGCCTGGTGGCTCAGGAAGATGAATTGACGGTAGATGAAATCATGGAATTGGCATGTCGCCTTGCAACCTTTGAATTAAGATCAGGACAAAATACACCATGCAGCCCGCTTGGACAAACAGAAACTCGAGCAGAATCTGAATAAATGCGGTATCTAAAGGCTTTTTTGCCTTTTAAAAAAAATAATTGCGAACATGTACATAACTCAGGCATATTTAAATTATAAAGATTGAAATAAAAGTTGGGGGAGTAAACGGGAACTCCGGGGGGAGCAAACGTTAGGGCGCTCGACGCGGAAACGCCGAGCAAGTTAAAAAGGTGGCTAGGAAGAAAATTCCGGCCGCCTTTTACTTTGTACCCATAAAACACTTATTAAAGATAAAAGAGGCCGTTGATAATTATCAACGGCCTCTTTTATCTTTAGTTTTAAATAACAGGTTAGTGATGTGACAATGAACGGTGCTCGCGCTTAATTACCCCCTGCTCAGCCTCAAGTTTTTTGCGCAGGAATGTTGGCGCATCGTAATCACCTAAATCGACAGGGCTATCTTCACTATATATTGCATCCGAAACCAACGATTCAGCTTGTTCTTGAGGTGCAACTTGGATAGGAGCACTTACAATAATCGGTTCTTCCGCCTTAACTTGCATCACTTGCTCTTCGCGCTCAAGTTCAGCCAGCGCTTGCTCAAAGGTTAATTCTTCTGCCGCCTTTACATCAACCTCAAACGCTTCAACAACCTGGGCAACTTCAGCAGGAGCAACAACAACAGGTGCCACCACAACTTCAACCGCTTTTTCAACTACTGATGGAACAATAGCCGGTTTGGCAAAAACCTTTTCTTGTGTCATTGCCTGTTCATCAAAACCGGTTGCTATAACCGTAACCAAAATTTCATCGCCTATTGATGCATCAATAACAGAACCAAGAATTATATTGGCATCCTCACTCACCATATCATGGATCATGGTTGCCGCTTCATTAATTTCGTATAAACCAAGATCCATATTACCGGTAATATTTAACAATACACCCTTTGCGCCTGCTATACTTACATTTTCAAGCAATGGTGAACGAATAGCGGCCAATGTTGCCTGACGAGCACGATCGGGACCCTTTGCTCGACCGGTACCCATAATAGCCATGCCCATATCTTTCATGATTGTTCGTACGTCGGCAAAATCTACGTTAATATGACCAGGTTTAGTAATAATGTCAGAAATGCCACGAATTGCTTGTTGCAAAACGCTATCGGATAATTGGAAAGCATCTAACATCGAAATTTTTGCATCAACAACTTCTAGAAGGCGTTGATTAGGAACAACAATTAGTGTATCAACCGAATCTTTTAGATTTTTGATGGCTTCTTCGGCGTGCTTCATGCGCCGTTTGCCCTCAAATAAGAATGGTTTTGTTACTACTGCTACCGTCAAAATCCCTAATTCTCTGGCCGCATTTGCTATAACCGGAAGTGCCCCTGTGCCAGTTCCACCACCCAACCCTGCCGTTAAAAATAAAATATCGCTATTCATGATGTGTTCAACTACTGTGTCCAAATCTTCTTCTGCCGCCCGACGCCCAAGATCGGGGTTTGAGCCAGCACCGAGTCCTTTTGTTATCTTTGCCCCTAACTGAATCCTACTCAGAGCCGGAGAGAGTTGCAATGCTTGTGCATCGGTATTGGCAACCATGTACTCAACGCTCGGATTTTCAGGCCCGGTAATCATACTATTTACTGCATTACTTCCCGCCCCACCAACACCAATGACCTTTAAGGTCGCCCCAGATTTAGCAATCTTTTCGTCTTCCACGCACAACTCTATCATTCGCAGCTCCTTTCATATTCTTTTGTCCTCCAGGGAGGTGCAGGAGGGCCCGTTAGCCATGGCCACCTGGGCGACAGCTGAAACGGCCTGCAACAATTAATTAATCCCTTATTCTAAAAAAAATCATAAAGCCAAGATTTCATTTTGCCAAAAATTCGATCTACCGAAGAATCATCCGTTGCATTTATGCCTCGCATATCGCGGTCACCAGTTGAATAAACCAATAAGCCAAAACCGGTCGAATAAATAGGGCTCTTCAGTGCATCAGGAATAACATAACGCTCTGTATCACTGTAAGCTTGTGGTAACCCAATGCGTACGGGCAAACCAAGGCGCTCAGAGGCTAACTCTTTCATGCCATCAAGCAAACAGCCCCCACCAGTCAAAACAAGTCCTGCCGGCATCATATTACGCAACCGATTATTCAATATTTCATCAATCAATAAATCAAAGACCTCGTCGGCTCTGAATCGTAGAATTTCGCTGGCAGTGCTCAACTCAACGCTTTTTATGCCACCTTCATATCCAAGGTCAACATCAATATAACTATTTGCCTGTTCAAGGATTTTGTGTTGGGAAACACTCGCATAAACTTTTTTTATTTCTTCGGCTTTTCCAGCTGGAACACTAAGCCCTACGGCCAAATCGTTGGTAAAATGGTTGCCCGCAATTGGAATAACTTTTGAATAACGAATGCGACCGTCTTTATAAATTGCAAAATCTGAGGTTCCACCACCGATATCTAAAATACCAACACCTAATTCGCGCTCAAAAGGAGTCAAAACGGCGTCGGCCGAAGCAATTTGTTCAAGTACAATATCAGACACTCGAACACCAGCCAATTCACATGATTTGATAATATTTTGAGCCGAAGAAACCGATCCAGTAACAATATGAACCTGCGATTCAAGCCGCACACCAAACATACCGAGCGAGTCTAATACAAATTCTTGTCCATCAACCCTAAAATATTGTGGTAATACGTGCAAAATTTCCTGATCCTTTGGTATTGGAACTGCTTTAGCAGCCTCAATCACTCGATCAATATCACGTTGAATTACTGTCCGTCCCTTGACAGCAACCACGCCGGTTGAATTGAATGACTGGATATGCCCACCAGAAATACCAACACACGCTTGCTCGATTTTGACCCCGGCCATCGCCTCAGCCTCTTTAACGGCAGCCTTAATTGACTGAACCGTCTTGGCAATATTGACAATCACCCCTTTTTTAAGCCCGTGCGAAGGATGCTTGCCAATACCCATTACCTCAATTTTCCCCCTTGGATCAATCGATGCAATGATCACACAAATCTTGGTCGTCCCTATGTCGATGGCCGCCAAGTGTTCTTGAAAAACCGTACGCTTACTCATAGCCCCGTCCCCCGTTTATTAAACCCATCTTTACACCTGACCACCACGCGACGATCAAAACGCAAATCAAATGTTACGCGAGGATCACGTGCAACTAAAGTTTTTTGCAATAAAAAACCCCTTTTAACCATATTATCAAACACATTGCTTATCTGATTTAGTTTGGCGTCGTCAAAAAAACTTTTTTCATCAACAACCAATGTGCTCAGACACTTAGCTGCTTTTGGCACCAACTCAATATGTGACGAATTTTTGTAGGTTATGCTAAAAGTTTTCCAACGCGAGGATGGAATTTTGTGTAAAAAATCAAAAACCGTTTCTGGAACTTTTTTATCGCAAAACTGATCATCAATAGTTATTTGAGGCAACCCGGCACAATTAATCTTGGCAAAAGATTCACACTCAAATAATCGGTGTTTATCGCCGAGAATATAGGAATTATTAATAACACAATATGGCTGCACGCCAGAAACCACAACCTCAACAGATTTGGGTACACGAATATGACAATCGAAATCTTTGATGAGTTTGCAACGAGATTTTAAAAGCGTATAAAGCTCTTTGGTATTAAACGAAAAAAGCGTGTGTTTTTTGGTATATTCGGTAATACATGCCGTAATATCCTGCGAAACGGATTTAGCGTAAAAATGATTTAGCTGAACCGAAACATAGTCGAGATTAAAGTATTCGGTAGCCACGTGCTGACTACCCTTGACCACCTTGTTATAAACAAAAGTGACCGTTGGAATAAGCACGCCAAGAAGAATTATAAAGCAACCCATTATTTTGATGAGTTTGACTAATACTCGAGAAACCTTCATCATAGCCCACGCTTTTTACCTACTATCTCCGCAATCTTAGAACATTAACCTTACCTTTTTCATACATAACAAAACTTTTAGATAAAAAGCAAAACTTTCAAGACAAAGGCCCGAATATGCGACAGGAACGGCATTGTGCTTATTATTTGCAACAAACAGATACAGCAATACCTCTACAGGACATGCCGGCATAAAAAAGAAAGCTTGTATTGGCTAGACTAAAATCTTTGTTTTAGTTGAGATAAGAAAAAGAAGAATACCTGCCGCGACGGACGCGTTATATGAAATATCGGATGTTTTTTGTGGCAAGGTTACTCTATTTCCAAGCGCTTGAATATCCTTAGAAATACCCGCCGCCTCATTTCCAATAACTAAACAGGCTGGCATTTTGTATTCAACTTCGAGCGCGCTAGTACCTCCAAGAACCGCCATATAAAACGTGTAACCAGCTTTTTGATGTTCCATTACCGCGTGCTTCATCGTAGGAGCTAGGTAAATATCAAGATATTCTGCCAACCCGGCCGAGGCCTTAAACGCCGCCCCACTTAATGGCGCCGAAAGGGTTTTGCACATAACCACGCCCTGCACACCGGCACAATAAGCCGAACGCAAAATAGCGCCAAGATTACGAACGTCTTGGATAGCATCAAGCATAAGAATAAAGGGCTTCTTGGCTGGGTCGAATGGCTTTGTTTGATACTTGAATGGGCTTACCCAAGCAAGAACGCTATTATGATCGGTGGTTCCTGCCATGCGGTCAAGCGTTCCTCGATCAACATATTGGATGTTTATTGGTTGTTTTGTGAGATATGGCTTAACGCGTTCCCATGATTTTGGCAATTGTTTGGTGGTATAAATACCTACAATCTTGCGACGCTTTGCTTTGAGCACTTCAATAATTGCATGCGCCCCAAAAATAAGTTCATTTTTACTGTTACTGTCTTTTCTTTTTTCAGCCATGATCCCACCCGATTTGCCATTTTAGTTATCAAATTCACAATCAATTGAATAAAGTTTATACTATTTTTCCAGGAAAGCTACTGGCCGTACCGCCTTTCTTGGCAACGTTATGAACTTATGAATCGGCTTTTTTTTGGGGTTTTCCATGTACATTCTTGAAGGAAATATTGGGGTAGGTAAATCTACCTTTCTACGATTAATTGAACAAAACTGCCCGCACATCTCGATTATTCCTGAGCCAAAAGAAAACTGGGCGACAATGGCAACTGGCCAATCTTTATTGGGTAATTTTTATCAAGAACCAGGACGCTGGGCTTATACTATTGAAACATTGGCCATGATCTGCCGCGTTAAAGACCACCTACGCGAACAAGCCAACCAAAATCCAAACCGCATTATGGAACGATCGGTATATTCTGGGCACTATTGCTTTGCCATGAATGACA
>CAZLQB010000035.1:0-9547 GCA_964561585.1 uncultured Pseudomonadota bacterium | reverse complement strand
AGGCGCAAAACTTTAAGGATTTACACCATGTTCTTGCCCTTGTGCAGCGGCAGCGCATGCAGAGTGGTGTTTTTGTTGTTATGCATTGATTTGTTTTTTCTCAGATTAAAAGAAGAGGGCCCCGAATTTCGGGGCCCTCTCTCTTTTTAGAATATCTTTAAGGTAAATCTTCGAGCTTCTTCAATTGCTGGGTCGTCGCCGAGCTGTTCATCAATTTTTTCTTGTGATGCTGCGTGCGAACCATCTTTTGATGCCCTCTGACGTTTTGACGTTTTTGGGGTTTGTGTTACTTGATGCGCCATTATCGGCTCAATGTCTTGATTATTGTTTTGTGCCACGTTGGTTATTTGGTCTTTGGCTGGCATTTGTGCGTGCAACTCAAGTCCAAGCTCAATAATAGTATCAATAAAATCCATAGGCTTAAGGCCAATTTCTGCCGCCTGATGGAAAATACAGGTTGCGGCAGTCATACCCGGAAGGGTGTTAAATTCTAGCAGGATAACGCGTTCTTTGCCGGTTGTGCTTTGCTCTGCTGTTTGATAAAAACAGTCAATACGGGCATATCCTTTGCAGCCAACGGTAATAAATGCTTTTTTAACAACCGCTTGAACAAGTTCGATCGCTTTTCCTGGTATATTTGCTGGCGTTTGGTTTTCGCCTTCGCCCGGCAAAAATTTTTCTTCGATCGAGAGGATTCCCTTGCTTGCCACAACTTGTGAAGGGGGAAGGGCGGTAATGGTATCGTTGCCCATCACGCCGCAGGTTAATTCGGTGCCCAGAATAAGTTCTTCAATGAGGACGAATTGTTTATTTGAGGTGAAATACACGTCAATTTTTGAGCGCATGTCTTCGGGTGATTTTGCCTTTTGGACCATAACGCTGCAACCGTCATCGTGAGGTTTAAGGATTACCGGGTAGGAGAGATTATTATTGCAGGCCGTTCCCTCCTGCACCTCCCCAGAAGAAGTTGATATTGTATTGCAGAAGTTTTCTTTTTGTTCTTCTGCCATGCCAATCCATTCATCGTGGCTCAACAAAATAGATTGAGGGACCTCAAAACCTTGAGATCTTAAGAAATTATTGGTTCTAAATTTATCCATGCACAGCGCGCTGGCCAAAACGCCCGAGCCATTATAAGGGAGCCCAAGCATCTCGATGGTACCCTGAACAGCCCCATTTTCACCTTTGCCACCATGAAGCCCAAGAAAAACAAAATCACTTATGGTTGGCAAATCGTGCCAATTTATTTGGTTTTCTTTGGTGACCATGGCCGCTATTTCACGGGTTGAATTCTTGATCAAAAGCTTTTGTGACAGTTTATAAAGTTCCATTTTGTCGTTAACAAAAACAGGAATAACATCATATTTTTGAGGCGAAAGTTTGTAGCAAATATTGCGTCCCGAATCGAGCGAAATTTCGCGTTCATTTGATTCACCGCCAAGGAGAACCGCGATACGGATTTTTTTCTTACCATTGGTCATAACACATTCCTCTTCTTTGGTTTGGTGTGATGCCATGGGCGAAAGTCCATAATGTACTAATTCATTTTCAATCAAAAAATTGATCAATTTTGTATGGCTCATGCCAACTTCGGCCGCTTGGTGAAAAAGGAATGTTGCGGGTGACATGCCGGTAAGTGTATTTGGGTCGGTGAGCAAAACGCGTCCATCTTTGGCCAAAAAGCCATCGATGCGTGAAATGGTCGAAAAATCAAAAAGATCTGAGGCTTTTATGCAGCTATCAATAATTCTTTGGGTATCTTCTGCGCTGCACGGTGCCGGGGTAATTTTGGTGGCGCGGCCAGGCATATATTTTTGTTCATAATCAAAGATATCAAAATTCTTTTCGGGGATAACTTGGGTAAGCGGGAGCGTCATCCATTCTTTGGTGATTTTGCCATTAATATTCGAAACTTTTTGTAACAAAACACAGACAAATTCCATGCCTTCAATTTTTTCTTCGATAATAACATCTTGTGTTTTGCGATGGTCGGCATGGGCCGCTTTTAGGATTGCCGGCAAAAGTTCTTCGTTGATGTGCGCGCACGAAATACCCAGACTTGAGCCTTCGTGTGATGGTTTTACGATTACTGGAACACGGACATTTTGGGCTTCAAGGCGGGCGACAATTTCTTCTTGGGTTAGTTTATTCAGTTCGGTGTAGCTTATTGCAATGCCCCGTGCGGTACCAATATTATGGGTTTTGAGTAGCTCTTTTTGTACTACTTTATCCATGCCGATGGCGCTGCCAAAAACCTTGGTGCCCAAATAAGGAATTCCCAAAACATCAAACATGCCCTGGAGTGTTCCATCTTCTGCATAACGGCCATGTACGGCAATATAGACAAAATCAACGAGGGTTTTAAGGTCATCCCACGCAATTTTTTTAGCTTCGCTATCAAGGCGGTGGCGAAAATCGGCTATTTTACCGCGGTGCAAAAAGTGCCATGGCAAAAGGTATAGGGTTCCATTTTCCGCTTGAAAAATGGGGTTGATTTCGTATTTATCGGTATCCAAATGATCGCAAATTGTTCGACCAGAATTAAAGGATACTTCGCGTTCAATGGAGAGGCCGCCCATAAAGACGCCGATTTTGAGTTTTTTTGCTGTTTGCGCTCCGAGCATTGCCAACCTTTCGCTAACTAATTTTATATGCATAACTTTTTGTTTTTTTGTCGTGCTGTTTATTTATTCATTTTTTGTCATGCTGAACGGTTTGCTTTGTCATCCTCGACGTGCCTGCCCGCCATAGCCTTGGCGACGGCTGGGATCGAGGATCCATCCTAATCTTTATTGTATGACCTTAAGATGGATCCCGGCTCGGTGGCCGGGATGACAAAAATTGCAATATTTTCTTGATAAAAAACGCACATTTCAAATAACTTTGGACAGTTATTGATCACGTCCGGGATGACAAGGAAGGATACATTGGTATGAGTCAAACTTAGGACGACAAAAAAGATTATTACCATTCTATTAAATAAACACGATTTAGTTAATACGAAAAGTGGGAACATGAAGAAATATTGAGATTTTGACTGTTTGTATTAATTGTGCTCATAAGAAGGGCCCCCGTTTAGCAGGAGCCCTTCTTTTATTTATCCTATCGTTTTTTATCCTGGAAGCGTAGCGTATGGATCGTGAAATATATTACCACTCACCTCAACGCGCGCACCACTCAAAACGTGCACATCTAAATCGTATGCCTCACCAGCAGCGCTATTTCCCCATACAATACTATTTGAAACAGCCTGAGCACCTACCGGATCAACGAGATAATTAACGCTGAAGACTTTGATCTCGTTGCTTTCCCTGGCAACCGTTGCCACAAACCTACCATCAGAAGACCAAGCGCAATTAATCGGTGTGGTTCCTGCCGAAATAGGGCTCCCAATCGCTATTGGATTTCCCCCAGAAAATGAATAGATTTGTAGTCCTGCTCCTTGCACTGCCGCAAGATGTTTACCATCAGGAGACCATGCGCAAGGTTCTCGGTTAGATCCAGCGGCAACGCTACCAACTTGTGTTGTTGTGTTTCCTGAAAATGCAAAAATCTTGAGCGATCCACTATCTGTTATCGCAATATATCTACCATTAGGAGACCATTTACAGCTAGCAGGTTCGCCTCCAGTTGCTATATTTTCACCAATTTGGGTTAATGTTGTGCCATTAAATGTAAAAACTTGAAAATAACTGCTCATTAGACTAACAATTGCAATATTCTTTCCATCGGGTGACCACGAACATCCATAAGGAGCTGCTCCTGTTGTCGCAATATTACTGGCATATGTTGGCGTTGTGCCCGCAAAGGCAGCAACTCTATTGGCCCCAACCAGGAATTTACCATCGGGAGACCATGCAATTGATGATCCATTAACAGCAAGCTCTACGGGATCTCCAATCAGCGTCAGGGCTGATTCAGTAAAGGCAAACACGGAAATACCTGGTCCACTTACATTTGCCGTTGCTATATATTGCCCGTCTGGTGACCACGCGCATCCTCGTGGTGCCGCTCCTGGTGTTGCATCGCTTCCAACTTGCGTTAAGGTGCCGTTTAAATATGCAAATACTCTGAGTATTTGTGTTGTGGAAAAAACAACAGCAAGATATTTACCATTTGGTGACCATGAACATCCCCATGGATCATTTGCTCCCGTTGAGAGACTTCCTGCTAAAGTTATCGGTGTGGTAGTATTTATTTTTGCGTCGGCCGTACTATCTATTACAACCTTATTATCCATATATAAGCGCCCCTTGGTGAGACGCAGGCCCGTATGGGTAGTTTTGAGCGAACAGCCGTCAAGCACAAGGCTTGATGACGCATCGGCCATCATTATCAAATCTTTATCATTGCATGCCGGAGCATATGAAAAGGTGGTACCATTATCAAAAGCCAAACAACCCTGTGATGTGATAAAGCTTGGCGATGTCGAGCGATATACAAGCGCCGAGGTGCCGGTTACCATAACATCGTTATGGATAAATAATTGGCCGCGATTAACATAAAAATCATCACTCAGCGCGAGCACAACGTTATCAAGGGCTAATTTACTTAACGTTGATGAAATCGATAGCGCAGGTGCGCCAGGAAATTGGTGCATTGTTTTGATGGTCATATTACGCAAGGTTACCGTTGTTGCGTCGTCCAAAAAGAGTTGAGCTCCGCTGCCAAGGGTTAACGTATTTCCATTGCCATCAATAATCAAATTCCCACCGCAATGCAAAACCTTGTCGGCCGGAATGGTCAAATTGCCGCCCATAATAAGTGATGAGCCGTAGCTATAAATACGCCCGCTATCAGAAAACGTAACGCCGCTATCAAGCATTACATCGTGCAATAAGGTCATTGTGCTTGTGCCACGTAAATCAATGCCGCCAGAAATTGAAATATTGGTGTCTAAAAATAAATTTGAGCCATGATTGGTGGCCGGGACAACGGTGAAGCCTTTGCTAAAACATACAATCCCTTGAGCCAAATCACCATCACGAAAAACATAGGGATTTGTTTGATAGTTAACACTTGATGTGCCGTCAAGACTCGCGGCGCTTGCGGCGCCGAAAAAGGCCATTAAGCATATGGCCGATAAAAAACTCGTGAACTTTCTTATGATTTCTCCTTTTTAGAGAACGCCCTTATTTTTTTCCAGCAATTTGCTCGAGGGCTACCAAGCCAAATGCTGGTTTTTTTTACCTATCTTATTGAGCGAGTTTGCGTAATTGGGTAATTGCCTCCTGTGGGTTAAATGCTGAGAAGATTGCCGAGGCGACGGCGCATGAATCAATGCCCAATTTGGCCAGCACGCCGATGTTTTGGGCGCTGACGCCGCCATCAATAATTAAGGTTAAGTTTGGTTTGGTGGTTTTGCGTAGTTGGACCAGGTGTTCTATTTTTTCAAGTACATTTTGAATAAATGGTTGGCCGGATGCTCATGGGTTGACCGACATGATAATAATGGCGTCAATGGCTTCAATATAAGGTTGAATAGCCGCGGCCGGAGTCTCGGGGTTTATGGCAATACCAACATGGCAGCGCATGTTTTTTAGATGGGTAATTGTCGGAAGCATATCGCTTGCTTTTTTGATGGCCTCGTAGTGGAAGGTGATGCAATCTTGGGGCCGAGGGGTGAGCCGTGCGGCAATCGTGGTGGGGTCAGAAACCATAAGGTGAATATGTAAGGGGAGCTCGGTTTTTTTTGCTACCGCGTTACCAAAAATGGGTCCCCAGGTCAAATTAGGGACAAAGTGGCCATCCATAATATCAATATGGTATCCGTCGCATAATGGGTTAAGTTGCTCAATAACCGAGGCTAAATTAAGAATATCGGCTGAAATGAGGGAGGGGTAGATCTTCATTACGTTCACCCTTGTCTTTGGGGAGGTGTTTGAGTTTTTTGGCCTGCTTTCACAAAAGTCTCTTTGTCATCCCGGACGTGATCCGGGATCCATCCGAGTAATAATTTATTACGCCTAAAGAAAAGATGGATGCTGAATCCCAGCCGTCGCTTTCGCCTAAAGCTCATAGCTATGGCGGGCAGGCACGTTCAGCATGACAAAATAGGATAAATGATTATTCAGTATTTTCATTACATGAACCACTTTAGTATATATTTTAAGAGCTGATAACTTCACCCATTTTAACGACCGTCTCAAATCCTTGGCTAGAGTTTTGGATAAAATCTTCTTTGATTTTAATGGCACCATGTCTAAATAGTAATACAACGGTTGAACCACCAAAGGCAAAATACCCGGCTTCGTCGCCCTTATTAACCGCTTTTTGTGGTGTATATGTTTCTACTATTTTACCAACGAGCATAGCGCCCACCGGAACCATAAGTATTGTATCAAAATCTTGGGTTTGTAATGTGATAATGTGGCGTTCGTTGCTCAACAATGGTTGAAATCCTGCTTTATACACCAGCGGGTTAACCGAGTCTAATTTGCCTTTAATAACGGCTGGGGTTTCTGGAGTGCCGGCGGCAGGAAAGTGAAAACGATGATAATCATAGGGAGCCAATCTGAAAATAAGCATGGTTCCATGTTCATATTCGTTAGCTAATTTTTGATCGCATAAAAATGTTTCGAGGTTGAAGGGAAGTTGTTTAACGAAAAAAGTTGAGTTTTGAGTTAGTTTTGGAATAACAAAAAGTTTGCTATCGGCCGGCGATATAAGTTTTTTTGGCGATTGATCAATTGAGCGAATGCCCGGTTTGAGTTTTCTGATAAAGAAATCATTAAATGAGCGATAACCCTTTTTTGGCTGCTCAAATTCTTCCATATTTATATGGTGTTTATGGACAAAAGGGGTAATGAGATGTTTGCTGAAAATTGAATTTTGGTAGGCACCATACATGGAACTGATAAATTTTTTGGTTAAAATGGGTCGTATATAATTGCCCAGCTTATGAGTATAAACAAATGACATAAGGCCAAACCCCTCGGTTTTTTCGTTTATCAGTTGTCCTTTATCAAGAATTTGAGTTGGTTTTTTATTGTTCATGGCGCTTGGTCGAAAAAATTTCTGGTCACCTCAATTTCCATTGAGTTAAGTATTTCTGGGGTTTGGTCGAGAAGAACTGTTTTGAAAACAGAAAAAATTTCGCTTATTAATGTATGCCCTTCTTCTTTATGGGAAAGGGTTTGGGCAATAAACTGATCTTGATCTTTTTCGTTTTTCAGTGCGGTTATTACTCGTAGATAAGCACAATGAGGAGCCAAAAGGTTTTCTTTTTCTTCATGGCTTAAGGTATTCAGAAAGGTGATTGTTGTTTTTATGGTTGGGGTTAACATGTCGGGCGTTGTAACCGACCGTTTAGGTGTTTTTTCGGTGATTATGGCGGCCGTTTGAAATACCGAGGCAAACATATTGCAGGTAGCTTGCTGCTTTTCTTGCTCAGTTTGGGCAGCAACGGCGTTTCCTGCATGGGAGCACGAATTGGCGATTCCGTGCAAAAAAGCGGCCGTGTTAAATTTGCGGTTGATTGCGGTTTGTTTTGAGCCGGCCCTTTTGCGGGGTGTTGGTGGGTTGCTGTCTAAACTGCAAAAAACGATAACCAGAGGTATAAAAAGTTTTTTAGCCAGCGACATTCGAACAAAAATCATAGCGCTCTCCTTTTTTTTATTTCCCGCTTACCGGTTTATTCTTTAAACCCGTCAATTGACCAAGCATGGGTGAAGTCCAAGTGTTCATCAGGCATAGGTTCGTGATTAACTAAAAGGGTGAAATTTTTTATGGGCAGGCCAGTGCTTTTGATGGTTTTGCAAAGACTTTCAATAAGCATCCATTTTTTAAATATTGACCATTCCTTCCATGAAAAGGCCTGATTAAATGAAAGATAAGCTTCTTGTTCAGATTGTGATAACACTACCGAATCAATTGCCGTAACCGCATCAAGTATTTTTTCACTTTTGAGGTGGCTGAGCCATTTGTTAACGACCTGCTTTATGTTTTCGGCATTTTTGTCGCGGCGCCAAATAAGGGTTTCTTTTTCTTGATTAAATTTGTCATGCTTCCACCAAAAAAAGGTAACATCCTTTTTGAGGACGGTTTCTTTTTTGGCGAGTGTCATTTCGTTTGATTCGGTATTAAATGTCCATTGGATGATAAGCCATTTGCGTTGAACGAGAAAAAATAGCGCGCCAATTGAGCAACAAATAATAGCGAATACAAAAAAAATAGGGCCTTTTTTCATAATGAACTCATTTTACTATTGAAGGTGGTCTAGCTTTAGGGTTTTTAGATCAATTTTACCACTTGGGCTTGTTCTATAAGAATCTTCGTCCATGTGGTGCGTGGAAAATTCGATAATTTCGGCGTCGGCTAGCGCCGTAAGCCTATGTTGCATGTTTGGCTTTATGTGGACAATGTCACCAGATTGCAAAAGGTGTGATTCCTTGACCCCGTTATATTCGGTTTCGAGGTACAATTTACCGGAGAGCACATAAAAGGTTTCGTCTTTAACTTTATGGCAGTGCATAGAAAAATGGTAGCCTTCTTTAAAGACTAATTTTTTTCCGCAGTATTTGTCATTATTAACGATCCATTCTTCATGGCCCCATTCTTTTTTGACAAAATTTACTAACGCTTTTTTGCAAGATTCTGTTTGCATGCACTATTCCTCGTAAGGTGATTTTTAGTTTTTTAATTTATAGCGTATTTTGTCATCCTGAACGTTGTTCAGGATCCATCTGATTATTGAGGCTATTTTAGGATGGACCCCGGATCGAGTCCGGGGTGACAAAGCTTTATTCCTATAGTTCTATAATTAATGGCAGAATCTGTCAAATTTATTCGACGATTTGGTAGACGATGTGTGTTTCTGGTGTGTTTATTTTAGCGCACTTATTAAAGAGTTGTTCGTAGGTGAGCGGCATTATCGAGGAACCTTCTCCCGCTTCGCGATAGGCTCTACGGGTTGTTTTGGTTGGAACGGCTATTTGAATTAGGGCCTTAACCTTAGGGTCAATTGATCCATCGGGCTTTATGAGGCCTGTTTCTGCAAGCATTTTTAATTGTTCTTCGGTTAATTCCGGTTCCTTTTTAGGGTCATCTGCGCATTTTTTGGCTAATGCGGTTAGTGATGGGCCTGCTTTTTCACAAGCGGTTTGAATAAGTGCGAGAATTGCTTTGGCTTCTGGTCCAGGTAGAAAAATCCCTGCTATTTGTAGCCCTATTGGAACCAGGACGTTGGCAGTTTTAGTACAACATAAAAAACATTTTGAGCAGCCACCACCTTTTTGGCAGCAGCCAGGCACAGGTTTTGCGGCTGTTGCTTCGGGTTGCATGGCTAATAATGAACATGAGTTAATCATTGTCAGGGTAAGCCCGAGAAAGAGTAGTTTAATACAAGCCTTCATGAGAACTCCTTATTTGGCCTAAAATAAAACCTTTTTTTGGGGGATATTCTAAACATAGTCCTCCAGCGTTAGGGATTTAAACCTTTGACTGACGACTGAAGATTTTCATGGGCTATCCCACGCTCCTTTTGAGTGTCCTTAATAAATAATATAACGCTGTCGAAAGCGCGTTTGAACCAGTAAGCATACTGCGT
>CAZLQB010000034.1:6109-9570 GCA_964561585.1 uncultured Pseudomonadota bacterium | reverse complement strand
GCATTCTATAGCTTGTTTCAACAAAAATACGCCTATAATAAATATCAAAAAGCAGTAAATAAACTATCAAATACCGAAACAAAAAAACAAATACTCGACCTACCACAACTCCACCCCTCAGGAAAAAGCACCCCAGTTGGCTCATGGCTCACCGTTCAACGCCAAGTAAAAGACACCGTTGTTCAAGTTTTTGCCCAGGTCTGCGAATTCAACTGGCTAGAACCATATAAAACACCCGAACAGGGTGGAGCATGTGGAAGTGGCTTCTTTATCAACGAAAATGGCGATCTAATAACCAATTATCACGTTGTTGCACAGGCAAGCAGCGTCCAAATCCAAATACCAACATTTGGACATGAACAATTTGATGTAAAAATTGTTGGTGTTAGCCCAGAACGGGACATAGCCCTGCTGTCACTCACCAAAGAAGCCAAAGATAAAATCATCAAAAAACTGAGTAAAATTCCCTACCTTAAACTTGGCGATTCGGACAAAATTCTTCGTTCGCAAGAGGTTCTCGCGCTTGGCTATCCACTTGCTCAAACAAGACTGAAAAGCACACTCGGGATTGTCAGCGGCCGCGAACGCCTTGGCATTTTTGGTTATATCCAAATCACCGCCCCACTCAACCCAGGTATTTCGGGAGGCCCCGCATTAAATGTTAACGGGGAGGTTATTGGTATTAATTCCCGCGGCATTATGGATGCCCAAAATGTTGGTTATATCATCCCTATCGATGAAGTTAAAAGCGCCCTTAAAGATCTTTATAAGGTAAAATTACTTCGCCGTCCAACCCTCGGCTGCTTATTTACCATTGCATCGCCTGAATTAGTTTCATATCTTGGCAACCCCGAAGATGGCGGCTGGTTTATTGCCAAAGTATTTGATAACACCTTACTCAAAAGCGTTGGGGTCCAAGAAAATGACATGCTTTACGAAATTAACGGACACCAAGTCGATATCTATGGCGACCTTAATGTGCCATGGAGCGAAGATAAGGTAAACCTTCTCGAGGTCCTTAATCGTCTTAAAGTCGGCGATGACGTCCACATGGTTGTTTATCGCAAGGGGACTCGTAAAATTTTTAACTTTAAGCTCGAACACAAATACTTACCTAATGTTCGCGCAATTTATCCAGAATTTGAGCCAGAATCCAAAGACTATGAAACCATTGGAGGCATGGTTATTATGCAGCTAAACCTCAACCACATTGGTTTGCTGATACAAAGATCACCCGAACGCGCATCCGATTTATCTCGTTATGGAAAAATTGAACAACAACAAGATGCGGCCGTGGTTATCACCCATGTTCTGCCAAATTCTCAGGCCTACAAAACACAAATCCCACTGGTCGGTGGAATTATTACCGAGGTAAACGACACCCCGGTCAAAACGCTTAAAGATTTTAGAGCGGCTGTCAAAAAGAGTAAAAAATCTCGGTTCTTAGCGATTAGAACAGATGATAAATATTATTGTGTTTTATCGGTTGATAAAATAGCAAAAGAAGAAGATCAACTCGTAAACCGTTTTTTCTTTAAAAAATCAAAACTAGTGAATGATATTGCATGAAAATTAAACGAAGACTTGATATTGTATTGTTGGAACAACACCCAGAAATGTCGCGCACGAAGCTGCAAAGCTTTATCATGCTCGGCAAGGCAAAAATAAACGGTAAGGTAAATACCAAAGCCGGAACCCAAATAGAAGAAGATGATATTGTCTCCTTGGATCTTGAAGAGCAAAAATACGTCAGCCGTGGCGGTTTTAAGCTTGAAGCTGCCCTTGACCATTTTAAGCTTGATGTTACGGGCTTAGTGGCCATGGATGCAGGGATATCAACTGGCGGCTTTACCGATTGCCTTTTGCAACGCGGCGTCAAAAAAGTGTATGGTATCGATGTTGGTCAAGGCCAAGTACATGAAAAAATGCGTAATAACCCTAAGGTTGTTTTGCTTGAAAAGGTAAATCTACGCCACCTTGAACATCTCCCAGAATTAGTTGATATCGTAACGCTTGACCTATCGTTTATCTCGATGCTCAAGGTCATGCCGGCGGTCATCAAATTACTCAACCCTCATGGCAAAATCGTTGCACTCATTAAACCTCAATTTGAAGCGGAACGAGAAGATATTCGCCGCGGAGGCATCGTCAAAGACGCCGCAGTCCATAAAAAAGTTATTGAAAAAGTAACCAAAGGCATGGAAGCGCTTGGTTTTCGCTGCGAAGGGGTTATTGATTCACCAATCCTTGGCGCCGCATCAGGAAACAAAGAATTTTTAGGATTATTCATCAAAGACTAACACCAAGGAACATTTATGTCTCAACCATACTCGATTCTTATTGTTAACACAGGAATAATAGATTCAAAAAAAATTGATGCTATTGGCGGTTCAAATATTCACACAATAAATCTTTATCAGGAACTTATCAATTCTGGTATTAACGTAACATTACTTATTTCAGCCAAATCAACCCAAACCAAAATGGAAGAAGCCGTAAAAGCGCAAGGACTTCCTTATCGATCAATATTCCATGGCGGGCCACTACAAAATCGACTCATTTTTAAAACGTATCTTATCTGGAAGCTTATCAAAATAGGCAAGGAAATCGGGCCATGCATCGTACAATGCAACCATAAACGTGAAATATGGGCCGCAAGAATAGCGCAACTATTTGTTCCTATTAAAATTATTTTTACATACCATGTCCCACAAATCATTAGTCACCGAAAAATTCGGGGGATTGTTGGGGCGTTGGGATCAGGCCATCAAACAACAGACATGCTGCGAAACCAGAACAATAAACTTAACAACGCTATTAAATTCATTGACGACCTCCCCATGTTTTACAATCAAGATAGATTCCTGAACTATCAAGCAACAGAAGATCGCGCAACCTTTTTCAGCAACCATTTTGGTATTAGAATTCCTATAAACGCACCACTTTTATGCATGGTGGCAAACATGTATAAAGATTTAAATCATAAAAATCACCCATTAATTTTAAACGCACTTGCAAGCCTCAATAAAAATCGCGTTGAAAAAATTCATCTTGTCCTTGCAGGCGGAGGCCCCGCCGAGCAAATGCTTAAGCAAATGGCAAAAACACTCGAAATTTCAAACGAAGTTCACTTCTTGGGCTTTACAGATAAAACGCCAGGAATCCTTTATCATTCAAATATTTTTGTTCTTTCTAGCAAAGAAGAAGCTTTTGGCATTGTCTATTTAGAAGCGGCTCTTATGAAAAAACCGCTCATTGGCGCAACCAATACAGGTGCCGAAAACGATGTTATCATTCATGAAAAAACAGGGCTCTTATTCAAAAACAACGATTGTGGCGACCTGGTAAAACAACTAGAAAAACTCATTACTGATCGTAATCTTCAAGCGAGTCTTGGACAAAACGCCTATGAACACGTTCGAAAAAACCACTCAAATGAGTCGGGCCTTGCTAAAATGCTC
>CAZLQB010000034.1:2668-6099 GCA_964561585.1 uncultured Pseudomonadota bacterium | reverse complement strand
AATAGCAGCACAAAACTAAGATTTGCGGCCTCTGTTCTCCCTCAAAAAAGCATCTTTCTCAAATCATTGATCTTTTTTTACACACTGCCCCATAATCAAGCTAAGGGGCCAAATATATTTAGTATGCATTGGGGGCAGAGATGAATCAAAAAAAAGTTTTTTTTGCGATCTTTTTATTATTAACCATAGGAATATCCACTCAGCTACAACCAGCCTTTCGGAGCCTTCAGGCTCGGGCATTAACCTATGATCCTCGACAATTCGTCAAAGCGGGTGAAGAGCCTGACGAACCGGTCAAGGTTAACGCCCAAAATAAATACAGATTATCCGCATTAAAACAAGTCACTACCCGAAATACTTAAAAAAAAGAATCCCAATAAAGTAGCCGTACCATTTGAATTTCCAACACTTGTTGAGTGGTCGGCGAGGTGCCAAAGTGCCTATCCTGAAAATACAAACAAAGATTCTTCGCCAGGCGATTTTGCAGGGGAGCCCTGCCTTTCAAGCACTGAATTTAATATGGCGCTTGACCTATTTTTACAAAAATTTGAAGATAAGGGTATTTTTGAACAATGGGTTGGCCTTGATCTGCCCGGAACCAAAGCCGCCCCAGATTTCAAATACCCGTATGTAACAAAACTCGACGGAGAAACCGGAAATATTTGTTGTTTTATTGGGGACCTCCATGGCGATGTTCATTCATTATTACGCACACTTTGGCGCTTGGGTGCCCTCGGATTCATTGATAAAAACTTTAAAATCACGAAAAAAAACTTTTACCTTATTTTCCTTGGTGATTATGTTGACCGTGGAAGATATGGCGCGGAGGTCTTTTATACGCTTATGCGCTTAAAATGCGCCAAATGGGGACAAGTCTACCTGAACCGGGGAAATCACGAAGTTAAGGGAATGAACGAAAGGCGAGCACGCGAAGGCGGTGGCTTTAGAAATGAGCTTGAAATAAAATACCAAGAAGAATCGGACAATCTATTTGCAAAAATTTGTGATATTTACCAACGCCTACCCCTTTCTGTTTATATCACCGCAAATGGGGAAACCGTTCAAGCGGTGCATGCTGGCTTTGGCCCATATAATTATTACTATGACAAACAAATGAAACAGCTTATGACACAAAAAAATAAGCGTTACCGCCATATTCCGCTTGAAGATATGGACCTTATATCGCCCGCTTATCAGTGGTGTGATGTTTCACAACAAATGCATGTCGGCGCTCAAAATATATTTAGAGAAGATAATGGGCGCGTATGGAATATTGATATAGCAACACTGGTAAAAAGACTTGAACAAGTTGGCATTAGGGCGTTATTTAGAGGGCATCAACATGGTTCGTATGGCCTGAAAATGCTTTTTTCTCCCGCAGAATATTTGAGACTTGCGGATAAAGAAAGTAGCGTTGATAAATCTAGCTCTCATTATCATTGGTCAAGGGTGCTCTCAGCAGAAGATATTGCAGCAAACAGGCTTGGTAGTGGATTTAAAATAAGCAAATACATGCCTTTATTCACGTTTTCATCTTCACCCGAAGGAGTTGGTGAATTATACGATTGTTTTGGGCTGCTATTTATAGACGGGCTTTATGATGATTGGCGCCTCAAGGTATATGAGTTCGAAACGGCTCATGATGATGTATCGTACACAAGCATATCACCAGCAATGCGCCGATTACCAACAACAGGAACGGGTGACGTTTTGGATCCCGTGCGAGTTACTTTTAATAACGAACCAGAAGCAGAAGAAAAGCTCAAAAAATCACTGGATAGAATTGGTACACAACAAGAACTCATTGAATAAATAGAAAGAGGCCCGGGTTTCCGGGCCTCTTTTTTTTGATTAACGAACAAACGCAAAATTTCTTGAATCTTCAAAGGTTGTTGTTAAAGCTTTTTTAAGCACCTCATAATCACGTGAACCCTCGATGCGCTTAACTTCTTTACCATTTTTGATAAAAATAAACGTCGGCACGCTATAAACGGCCTTCCCGTGAATTAACGGTGTTAGCTTTTCGATATTCATGTTTTTATTGGAAACATTGAGCTTTGCAAAAACAATTTTGCCATCAAATTCTTTTGCCAGCTTTTCAACAATTGGCATCATGCGTTGACACGGTAAACACCACGCTGCAAACATATCTAAAAGTACCGGTTGCCTTGAGGCTACAATAATATCTTTAAACATTTGTTCATTTTCTATCTCAATCATTCCATGAACCGTAGAAACAACCTGCCGAGGGACTGGTTGTTGATCAGTTGTTTTAACGGCTACCGGCGTACTTTTTTCGGCTATTTTTTCTGGCACCGGTAATACATTATACTCAATCGCCTCGAGATATTTTTTTACCTGTAATGCAGCACGGCACCCATCGCCAGCGGCCGTAACAGCCTGCACAAAATGAGGGTCTGAAACATCGCCTGCAGCAAAAACTCCAGGCACCGATGCCGCTTGATGGTCTTTAAGCACAACAAAGCCACGTGCATCAAGTTCAATTTGTTCTTTAAAAAGATCGGTATTTGGTCGCGAACCAATGGCTAAAAATATTCCATCAACCAACATTTCTCGTTGCTCATTGGTTTTAGTATCTTGTAATTGCACGCCGGTCACTTTTTTGCCGTTGCCCTTAATTTCTTTAATATAGTTATTGAACAAAACAGTTACATTTGATTTTGCTAATAAACGGTCACGGGCCTTAATGTCATTTGCCCTAAAAGTATCCTTACGAATTAAAAGAATTACCTCTGCCGCCAAATCGGCCAAATAACTGGCCTCCTCAAACGCCGCATCACCACCACCAACAACCACAACCTTTTTCCCCTTGAAAAAGAACCCATCGCAAACGGCACAATTACTTACACCACGCCCCCAATAACCACCATCGCCCTGCTCGCCCGGCACATTGAGAAAATTAGGTTCAGTGCCCATGGCAATAATGCAGGAGGCCGCTTTAATAGTTGTTTTTTGCCCATCGGCCAAAGGATCAATTTCGAAAGTAAGCGGCACCCGATGGACATTAACAGCAGTTACACGAGCTTGCATAACATTAGCACCACATGCAATAGCATGGTTTTTAATTTTTTGAACAATTTCGGCACCCGGCACATCGTATTGACCTGGCCAATTACGAACGCCATGTGATTGCGATAATGCTCCTCCCGGCTTTTGACCCTCAATAACTAATACAGGAATATTTGCCTGCGCCAAATAAATGGCCGCCGTCAAACCAGCAACGCCTCCGCCAAGCACAACAACGGGCAATGTTTCTTTATCAAAGACAACGGATTGCTTATTGACCTCATCGGTCGACCGCAAGCACCCGGACAAACAAACAACTAACAATAGACTCAAAAAAACACGAATGTTTCGTAATTGATTTTTCATTAAATAAAAAGATTAATTCCCGAATGGAAATCAAATTT
>CAZLQB010000034.1:0-2658 GCA_964561585.1 uncultured Pseudomonadota bacterium | reverse complement strand
TTTCATTAAATACTCCGATCATAAACGGTTGGTTAACAATTTTTGAAAGCTTAACACCAAAAAACCCCGCAAGCAATTACTTGCGGGGTTTTAAAGATTTAGAAACCGTTTATACAGATATATTAAACAGCTGGCGCATGTTCAATTTTTTCTAGTTCTTTTACAACCGGAACCTGAACAACTTTAATCTCGTCAGGCTTAATGGTTACGGGCTCATTGACCTCTGGCTCTTTTGTAATCAACGCCTTAAGACTTTTTACTTGTTTTGTTAAATCAGAAATATTGTTTTCGAGTGTTTCAACCTTACTTTCAAGATTTTTTTCGATGGCTTTGATCGACTTTTTAAGTGATGCTATTTCTTGTTTCAAGTCATCAGAACCACTTCCTTCGCCGCCGGCTCCACGCTCCAACGTTCTGATGCGTTCATCAAGTTTTACTAAGTCGAAACGCATCGCATTTTCAAGTTTATCTAGCTCACGAACTGTAGCCGTTGAAATTTCGGCGCTACGCTGATTGGAAGCTCCCTGTGTCATAGCACCAGATAATAGACCGCCGGTCAAGCCACCAACAAGTCCTCCGCCAAAAGCCTCACCACCACCCCTGCCAAAAGCAAGAGAGGTCAATAATCCGAAAAAAGGAACTAATACTAAAATTTTCTTCATTACTATGTCCTTTGTTTTTTTAGTTCTTTTTGCGCATATGCACCAACAAAACACCAAGACCAATAACGGCGAATAGCATGAACAAAATGATGCCCAATAAAATGTATAATAATGAGCCCGATTTTTCACGTTCATTTTGCAATGTCATTAAACGTTGCTGTTCAAGCTTATTTTCAAGTTCTTTTTTATCCATCTCTCGTTGCAACTGAGAAACCTTGCTTTGATCTTGTTCACGTTGTACTTGCTCAATTTTTTCATCCGTCCGTGATTTACGATGACCAGAATCGCTCGTTATAGCGCTTCCAATAACAGAACCCATCATACTTCCGGCAAATCCGCCTAAAGCAGCATCGCCACCACGACCACAAAAAACAGTGGGCGTTGCAACGGCTAAGAAAATCAAGGTCGTTAATAACTTCTTCATCATAATAGAATCCCCCTAAAAAAATTTTAAACCTCAACAATACACCAAACATTAAGTATGATATTCATGCATCCTTAATAATAAACGTAACGAAAAAGAACACTAATAGTCAATAAATTTAAACTAAGCCCATTTTTCATACAGATGGGTCGGCACAAAGCCCCTCAGTTAAAGGCAAGGAGAGTTCATGAAATCAGTTGTGTTTTCCCTCATAAACCAAGAATTACAGCGCCAAGAATCAACCATTAACCTTATCGCATCAGAAAATTATACAAGCCCCGCTGTTTTGCAGGCAACCGGCTCGGTTTTGACCAATAAATATGCTGAAGGTTATCCAGGCCGCCGGTATTATGGCGGCTGCCAAATAGTTGACCAAATAGAGGCTTATGCCATAGAACAAGGCAAAAAGCTTTTTGAAACCGACCATATAAACGTTCAGCCTCACTCGGGGTCGTCGGCCAATTTTTCGGCCTACTTTAGCGTCCTAAAACCTGGTGATACAATTTTGGGCATGCGTTTAACGGCGGGCGGACATTTAACCCATGGGTACTCAATTAATTTTTCGGGCACGCTATTTAAGTCGGTAAGTTACGGCGTTAATGCGCAAACCGAATGCCTTGATTATGATGAAATTGAACAACTTGCCGCTCAACACAAACCAAAGCTTATTATTGCAGGAGCATCGGCATATTCTCGGCTTATTGATTATCAAAAATTTGCCGAAATCGCCAGGGCTCATAATAGCCTTTTGCTTGTCGACATGGCTCATATTGCTGGCCTCGTGGCGGCAAAAATTATCCCTAGCCCAATGCCTTATGCTGATATTGTCACCAGCACAACGCACAAAACACTGCGCGGCCCACGAGGTGGAATGATTTGTAGCAACGCTAAATTGGCAAAAGATATCGATAAAGCAATAATACCAGGGACACAAGGCGGACCACTTTTGCACGTTATTGCTGCCAAGGCAATAGCTTTTGAAGAAGCACAAACCCCCGAATTTATCGCCTATCAAAAACAAGTTATTAAAAACGCCCAAATTATGGCCAAAACATTCCAAGAACTTGGGTACCGAATTGTATCTGGCGGCACAGACACCCATCTATTCCTGGTTGATTTGCGCAGCAAATCGGCCGACTATGGCCAAATTACCGGTAAACAAGTCGAAGAGATTTTGGGAACCTGCAATATTATCGTAAACCGCAACACGGTCCCAGGAGATACACAATCCCCAACAATTACCAGCGGCATACGTATTGGCTCCCCAGCAATTACAACGCGCGGATTTAAAGAAAAAGAAGCTCAGGAGCTAGTAACAATTATCGATGATGTTATTAAAAATCGTGAAAATACTGAAAAAATCAAAACTGTTGCTGATTATATTTTAAATTGGTGCCAAAATTTTCCAATTTACCCAACATTTTCTAAATAAATTGGCCTTTTTGCGCAAAAACGTACATGCTGCCGTTTGACAGTTTGTGCGTTTTTGTCACGCTTAGATATATGAATCGCATCCTTCGATACATTTTGCTACGCAAAACACTCCCAGCCTACGCCCCTTGTGGCTACGGC
>CAZLQB010000033.1:0-9664 GCA_964561585.1 uncultured Pseudomonadota bacterium | reverse complement strand
TGCTTTCTTTTGTGGGAGCAATTTTATGGCTACGTTAAAAAGTCAACAGAACCTAGTTATTTTTATGCGCAAGGATTGTTATGAAAAAATTATTATTCATTGTTTTGTGTTTGTGTTCTTTTCTTTTGTCTGGGTTGCAACCAGGCATTGATCACTTAATATCATCATAATTGGCGCAACCCGGTGGGTAAAGGATGGGAAATCTGTTTGTGTGTATTATGATTATCATAAGTTTGGTACAGCGGCTGAAAACAGAGTGCATTTTGATCATATAAAGACAACCATTCTCAACAATATAGCTTTGCGCGGACATCCATTGACATTGCTTATTGAAAATGGGTGTAATGACGAGCATGCTTTCTTGACGCGCAAAATTGATGAAAAAATATCGCCGGCATCATTTTTAGAAAAATTTGATAATGTTATTGGGAAGAAGATGCCGAGCAATGTAAGTGTTAAAAGTATAGAGACCAGGAATGTGATATTTCTTATCGATACTTGGGTTGGTGAGTGGTGTCATAATGAGCGCAGGCTTGACATGCCTTTTTTGGTTGACTTAAAAAAGGCATTATTACCATATAGTTTTAAATTTATTCGCCAAACAGCTTTAGCGAAAATGAAAGTAATGTGTCGTGGGGTCGTAGGGACATCATTAGAAGGTTTTTTTAATGCGAAGATAAAACAGCTTCTTGAGAATTGGGATATCTTTAAGGCGTCATTTTGCGATAATTGTGGTGTTAGTTTTAGTGATTTTGATAATAAGCCCATAGTCTCATTTTTTTCTGATTGTCGTCATCCCATGTTTAGCAAATACTTGAGTTTTGTTGGTGCCGATTCTGATGAGGCAGAAACGAGTAATTTCTTTGCTGGAGAGTTGCTTGCGCCCCTTGTTGATGCTACATTAGTGCATGAGGCGGTAAATGCCGGCAGCAATGTTGGGGTATTTGCGGGAGGCCTTCATTGTGAAGCTCTTAGTTTGGTGCTTCATGACCTTGGATACGTGCAAGAGGATCGAGAGCTTGAAGCGTATGACAAGATGATGCGCGACGATGTTGAACCAGACGGACTTGTACTTGTGCCATTAAAATTTTATGATTGGATGAAATAGCGTGAAAATTCATAAGCAAGAACGAGAATTTAAAATTAGACACAGGGACGATCATTTAGAATTTACCGAGCGAACGCCCTATAAAAAGAAAAGATTTGGTCAGCACTTTTTGCGCAAGCAATCGGTCGTTGATAATATGGTTGATAAAGTTGTTATTTCCCCCGAAACAACCGTTGTCGAAATTGGTTGTGGTGATGGCTTTTTGACCGCGGCTATTTTAGAGCAAACTAAATGCAAACAGCTTTCGGTATACGAAATTGACCAAGAATGGTTGAATTATGTCAAAGCTCGGTTGCATGATAAACGCTTGGTATTAAATCTTCAAAATATTCTAGACCTCGATTTTGAGAAAGAATTAGCCCCGCATGCGCCATTGGTGCTGCTTGCTAATCTTCCTTATCAAATTACCTTTCCAATTGTTTTTCTTCTTCAAAAGCACAAACACTTATTTGCTGAAGGTGTGGTAATGGTGCAAGAAGAGGTGGCTCAAAAAATTGTTGCCAAGGGCGGGCGAGGTTATTCCTCTACAACAATGTTTTTGCAACGGCATTTTGATTGGCAATTAATGGAAAAAATTGAACCGACCGCTTTTGAGCCGGCACCAAAAGTCTATTCACGGCTTTTGTATTTCAAGCCCAATATGGATGTCAAACCAATTCCTGACGAGGAATCGTTTTGGCCTTTTCTGAAATTGTGTTTTAAGTCCCCGCGGCAGACATTACGAAATAACCTACGCATGACGCATTATGCTTACGATGAAAAATTGTCGGTCGAAATGCTTAACCTTAGGTCACAACAATTATCGATTGATGATTTTCTGATGATGTGGGAAAAGTTTCGCGCGTAAGCTTTTATTTGTGAGCCAACCAGGCAACCGTATTATTATGGATAATTTTAAGGCCGACTGCTTGATATTCAAGCATTTTGGTTGGCCGAGATACCCAATTAATAATGTCGCGTTCGCGGAGCAACATTCCAAAGTCCCCGGCCGAAAGATAGCGATATAAGTTAATAGGGCGGACGGTAATAACTTTATAATTGGTTGGTGGAAGTTTGTAGCGTTTTAGTTCAGTGATAAACGGTTCTTGGTCTTGTGTTAATACGAGCATAAAGCATTGCTCGTTGCGTGAATATTCATAGGCAAATGCCGCAATTGTTTCGTGGGCACATTGCCACATTTTGAATGAACCAGCATAGCAATAGACAATGGACTCTTGGGGGATGCCAAGTTCAATACGAACTTCATTGCGCCAAGTGGCTACTTGTTCAGGCGGAATGCTTTTGGGAAGGTCTCGAATAGCGATTGTTATTTTACTGCCATCTGCTCGAAAATGGGCGACCAAGTAATCCTTAAGGGTTGTGCTGACCGCTTCAATGCCCACTTGTTTTGTATAATTGGGCTGATTTTTCTGGTTATATACTTCCCATTCTATTTGCTTTAAATTTTTATAAATGTGGTTTTCTTTTAGTTTATCAATCCATGATAAATTTTTTGCCTTGAGTGCATAGCGGTGTTCTTCGGCACATAGGCCGCGAGCTTGGATGGTAAGGTCTGGGAACTTTTCAGTGCTTGTAGCGTGGATGCGGCCACGATATTTTTTTGCCAAATAGTTGAGGGCCGTAAGGGTTATGTGGCCGGCTAATGGTCCCCGGGCAATAATTTGGTTGCTGGGGATAAATCTGAATAAGCGCTTGAGTTGAAAGACGGCAAACTTTAGCGACCATGTACCAAAAAAGGGCAGGCGGCGGCAAATCACGAGGTGTAGTCGGTCGTGTGCTGGAATGCGTGTTATAAGGGTTTTTGAGTTTGGCATTTTTTTTTCAAAGCTTACCAGCGTGATTTCTAGGTTTGGTGATTGTTCAAGCCGTGATAGCAATGGAATAAGTACCTGGCTTTCAAAGACCGAGTTTTCAATGCCATCATAAATTATGAAGGTAAGTTGTTTATTTGTGCTATCGTACATGCTCTCATTCCTTTTATTTCAAAAAATTGCTTTTAGTGGTTTGTTTTTTGCTAAACTGTGCAAGAAAATTAAATGAATTTTTCCCACACATTAAGCCCAATAAGGATAGTTTATGAAATTTATTCGTTTATTCGAAGAGATTGGTATAAAAGATGTGCCTCTTGTCGGTGGCAAGAATGCTTCGCTTGGTGAAATGATCCAAAACTTGGGCAAGCGTGGCGTGGCTGTTCCCTCTGGCTTTGCCATAACGGCAGAAGCCTATCGCCATCATATCAAAATGAATAAACTCGAGGATAAAATTCACGCGCTTGTGGCAAAAATTGATACAAAAAACATTGATACCTTAATGGCTGTTGGCCATGAGGTTCGGTCCCTTATTCGCGCTGCGCCATTACCAGAAGACCTTGCAGCAGAAATGGTGCTTGCATATAAAGCACTTGAAAAAAGATATGGTGAAAAATGTGATGTTGCCGTTAGATCATCAGCAACGGCAGAGGATTTGCCCGAGGCGTCATTTGCTGGCCAACAAGAAACTTTTTTAAACGTGCGTGGCGAGGCTGAGCTTTTGCGTTTGTGTCCCGATGCTTATGCATCACTATTTACTAACCGGGCAATATCGTACCGCAATGATCACAATTTTGATCATATGAGTGTGGCTTTATCAATTGGCGTACAAAAAATGGTACGCTCCGATAAATCAAGTTCCGGTGTCATTTTTACCCTGGATACCGAGAGCGGTTGTCCTGACGTGGTTTTTATCACCGCATCTTATGGCCTTGGCGAAAATGTGGTACAGGGTAATGTTGATCCAGATGAATTTTATGTGCACAAGCCAACCCTGAAAAAAGGGTTTAAGTCGCTCCTTAAAAAGCGTTTGGGTAGCAAATTGATTAAGATGATTTATGCCCAAGATCGGCGAACTGCAACTCAAAATATCGATACGACGCGTTATGAGCGCATGTGTTTTTCGCTTAAAGATGATGAGATTTTGGCGTTAGCGAGCCAGGCCATGGTTATTGAAGATTACTATTCTGAGCTAAAGGGCTCCTGGTGCCCAATGGATATTGAGTGGGCCAAGGACGGTGTTGATGGCAAATTATACATTGTGCAAGCTCGTCCAGAAACGGTTCATTCGCTCAAAAAAACAAGCAACGTATTTGAAGAATATGTGCTGACCAAAACGCCGGGCCTTGCCGCCAAAGTTTTGGCCACCGGAAAAAGTGTTGGCCGAAAAATTGCCGTTGGGCCTGCTCGGGTAGTTGAATCGGCGCAACAAATTACGCAGGTCAAGCCGGGGGATATTTTGGTGACCGATATGACCGACCCTGATTGGGAACCGATTATGAAAACGGCTGCGGGTATTGTAACCAACCGCGGTGGCCGTACGTGCCATGCTGCTATCGTGAGTCGTGAGCTTGGGATTCCGGCTATTGTAGGGACCGGAGATGCTATGTCAAAAATTGCCGATGGCCAAGAAATCACCATCGATTGCAGTAGTGGCGAGGTTGGGGTTATTTATGCCGGCAAGGTTCCTTTTGATATCAAAAAACTTGAGTTAGAAACCATTCAAAAACCGCCGGTTAAGTTATTCGTTAATATCGGTAACCCGGACGAAGCGTTTAACGTTGCCAAGTTGCCAGCCGATGGTGTTGGGCTTGCGCGCCTTGAATTTATCATTAACAACACGATCCAAGTTCACCCCATGGCTCTTGTTCACCCAGAACAAATCATTGACCCTGAAGACAAAAAACGCATTGATGATTTGACCATTGAATACAAAGATAAAAAACAGTTCTTTATTGACCGGTTGGCCCAGGAAGCTGGGACTATCGCGGCGGCTTTTTATCCTCGCCCTGTTATTATTCGGTTATCCGATTTTAAGAGTAATGAATATCGTGAGCTTCTTGCTGGGGAGGCGTTTGAGCCTAAAGAAGAAAATCCAATGATTGGGTTTCGCGGTGCGAGCAGATATTACCACGATAAATACCGTGAGGCGTTTGCGCTTGAGTGCCAGGCGATGAAAAAAATCCGTGGGGATATGGGGCTTACAAACGTTAAACTCATGCTCCCTTTTGTGCGTACCGTTGATGAAGCTCGGCTTGTTATTGCTGAAATGAAAAAGCATGGCCTTGAACAAGGGCAAAATGGGCTTGAGGTTTATATGATGTGCGAGGTTCCGTCAAACGTCATCCTTATCGATAAATTTGCACAAATTTTTGATGGGTTTTCTATTGGGTCAAATGATCTAACGCAACTAACCTTGGCCGTCGATCGAGATTCAGAATTAGTGGCCTCTATTTTTGATGAGCGAAATGAAGCCGTTACTATAATGCTCAAAATGGCGATTGAGGGTGCAAAACGGGCCAATAAGCCTATTGGTATTTGCGGTCAGGCGCCGTCCGATTATCCTGAGGTTGCACGCTTTTTGGTTGAGGCGGGAATTGATTCATTATCGCTCAACCCTGATTCGGTTTTAAAAGAGGTTTTGCTTTTGGCCGAAGTGAAAAAGGGGGCCTAATTTAAAGGTTCGACAGAAATAAAGAAGACCCGATCTCGAACGATCGGGTCTTCTTTATTATTGCTTGTTAAAAAGGGGTTATTCTTTCCATTTTTTCATAATTTGATTAATGGCCCCTGGTTTTATTTGAGGCCATGGATCATTGATATATAGCTTATAAACGTTTCCGTCGGTGTGTGCGTACTGAAAGTAGAGTAAGTATTTTTGGTAATCATCAACTGTTTTGTATTCTATATTTCTAATGCCAATGGTTTTTTTGTTTAAAATAGTCGATTTTGAGAGTGCATTTTTAATGGCTGCTATTTGAGCAGAATCTTCCCGTAATATTCCAACCGGTCTTGTTAAGTCCATGGTCTCAGCAAAGGGCACCCCAATAGAATTTGGTTGGGCTGGGTTTGATGTGTCAAGAATAAAGAAGCCGCCTTTTTTGCCTTCGCTGGCCGCTTGGATAACTTTTAGTAACTCGCCGACGGTTGTTGCTCGTTTGGCTCCGCTTAGTGATGGCTTTGCTGCGTTAACGAGCCCTGCCGACAAGCCAACGCAGGCTATAGTCAGCAGAAGAATTTTTGTATAATTAACCTTCACAGGTCCCCCTTTTTGGTTTAATGAAAGGTTGTATTACTTATCTAATTTCATTATAAATTTCCATATTGAAATAAATCAATAGATATAATTTTTAAAATAGTTTTGTGTGGAAAACAAAAGATTTTTGCGTTTGATGAATTGAAAGGGCGCCTGTTTTTGGGGTTGGTTGCGAACCCAAGAAAAGAAGTCTCATGGATTGTATTATTTTGCAATACGTATTACTATGATAACGGTAAATGTTGTTGTTTCAGTATATATCGGCCTACAAGCACTTGTTGTGGGTGCTATTCTAAAAAAATAAGTGACGATCATGTTGGGGTTGTACATAAATTCATTTTTGGCTGGCGCAGGGCTTGGAATTCTTCAGGCGTTTATTTTTTTTAGAGAAAATATGCGTATCCTGAGGTCTCAACAAATTGGAGCTTTTATGCTCGACGTGATTCCTTTTGATGTAATTCCGTCTTCCAAGGCAGCATTTATAAACAAAATAGGATCTTTTTTTGGTCGTTATATTCTCCTGTTTTTAGCCTTTTGGATTTTGTTTGTTAAATATCAATTAAATATGTATTGGGGGATCGGAGGCTTCTTTTTGGCCTTTTGGGGTGTGCTTCTCAAAAAAGTAAAGGATCACCGTGAATCTTGAGTTATTTGATGCTCACGTTATTAAGCCATTTTCAGTCTTTGGGTTAACGAGCGATTTTTGGTCAATTAGCCATTGGACGGTAATTTACACATGGGTTGGCATGCTTATGCTTTTTGCCCTTGCTCTTCTTGGCCGTTGGCTTGTGCATAGAGACCCCGGTCTTGGTTATGCCGCATTTGAACGCGTAATTCTTGTTTTTATTGATCTATGTAAAGAATCTTTTAAGACCTTTAATTTTAACTATTTTTCATTTCTTGCAACGTTGTTTCTTTTCACCCTTTTTTCGTGTTTGGTTGGACTGCTGCCATTTCTTGATGAGGCAACTAAGGACCTCAATACAACGCTTGCTTTGGGAACTATTAGTTTTATGTACGTTCAATTTCAAAAGGTCAGAGTCCATGGATTTGTCGGTTTTTTGAAGGAATTTATAGAGCCGTTTGCGGTATTGGCCCCCGTTAATATTATTGGTGAATTGGCAAAGATTTGTTCTATGTCTTTTCGTTTATTTGGTAACATTTTGGGCGGTGGGGTAATATTTCTGATATTACGTGAATTTGTTGGCTCATTTAAACAAGTCTTTCTTGGTTATGTTGCCTTTGTGTTGTTCCTTGCGCTTGTCTTTTTTTATTTTAAGCGACGACTTTCGGGTGGTGTACTGCAAAAGCTTTTGAATGTTTTGATTGGGGCAATGTTTTTATTAACATGGGTTAATATATTTTTTGGCGTTTTTGAGGGGCTTATCCAATCATTTGTTATTACCATGTTAACAACCACCTACCTTGCAATTGGGACACACACCGAGGACGATGCGGCTCATAATCACGAAGCAGCGAAAGGCGCGGCATGATAACTCCAGCGTTTCTTCATTATTTTTCTGCGGCATTAACCGTTGTGCTTGGTGGTTTGGGTGGTGGTTTAGGTCAGGGGATTGCTGGGTCACGAACGTTAACTTCAATTTTGCGTCAGCCAACAGGAAACGATCAAGGTTTTCGAGCCATGATTATTGGTCTAGCGTTGATTGAAAGTGGCTGTATTGTTGCCTTGGTGGTGACGTTGCTAATGCTTATTGGCGGACCAAAGGATATCACCATGGCGGTGGCAGTTGCAGAACTGGGCGCGGCGCTTGCGGTTGGTATTGCGGCTGTCGCTATTAGCTTGGCGTCAAGCTTTGTTGTTCGAGCTGCAACGGAGGCCATTTCACGCCAACCACTATTTTCTCAAAAGATTTTTACTCTTATGCTTTTAACGCAATCGATTATTGAGGCTCCAGTAATTTTTGCCTTTATCGTGGCTTTGACCATTAAGACTCAGCTTGGCGGGATTACCTGTTTAGCTCAAGGGTTGCAACTATTGGCCGCGGGGCTTGCCGTAGCTTTTGGGTGTATTGGACCATCGATCGGGCAGGCTATTTTTGCACATTCGGCAAATAGCGCTTTAGGTATCAATAAAAATGCCTATGGAAAAATTTTCCCGTTCACGTTGGTTTGTGAGGCGATTATTGAAACACCGATGATTTTTTGCTTACTCTTTTCATTTTTGATTATTTACGCAAAATTTCCACTTGGGGATTCGTTGGTGCCGGTTATTCCTTTTTTTGTTGCGGCATTTACGGTTGGTCTCGGCGCTCTTGGAGGATCATCGGCCATTGGGCTGGTTGCCTCTCGTAGCTGCTTGGAGATTGCGCATGAACCTAAAAACTATCCGCACCTTATTCGGACAACATTGTTGGCTATTGCTTTTATTGAGTCAACGGTTGTTTATGCGTTAATTGTTGGTTTTTTTCTTATTTTGCGCGTAGGGGGGTAAAAAGGAGACTTTAAGGGAGGAGTGGTTGAGTAATGAAGGTAAAGGAGAAGGAAATTCAGGTTTTGTATATACTTACAAAACTTGAGCTTGGGGGCGCACAAAAAGTTTGTCTGACTCTTTTCAAAGGGGTTGCAAAGCGAGGCCATTTAAGCGGGTTGATTACAGGTTCTGAAGGTGTTTTGATTCCCCTGGTGCAAGAACATAAAAATGTTCATCTTTTGAAAGAATTTAAGCGTGAGTTTGGTTTAAAAAGTCTTCCTTCTGAGATCAAATCATTTTTTTCGATGTACCGCTTAATTCGAAAAATTAAGCGCGAACACCCTATGATAGTTGTGCATACGCATAGCACTAAGGCTGGGATTCTTGGTCGTTGGGCAGCTTTTTTTGCCAATGTTACGAGGCGGGTGCATACCGTCCACGGGTTTGGGTTTAATGATCAGCAATCGTGGCCAAAATGGTTAGTGCTTTTTGCATTAGAATACATAACGTCGTTGGTGACAACCCATTATGTGTGTGTGTCAGAAAAAGATCGGCTAATAGGGGAGCGAATACTTCCTTTTTTTGGGAAAAAAAGCTCTCTTATTCGTGCAGCTGTGGATTGGGATCGTTTTTATATTCCAGCAAAAAAAGAAAAAAAAGCTTCACGGTGTTTTGTTATCGGGACTGTTTCCTGCTTAAAGCCCCAAAAAAACGTCATCGATTTGTTGAGCGCATTTAAGTTTGTTTATGACAACGTGTCGCCAAACAAGCGCCAACGGCTTTTTTTGCATATTATTGGGGATGGGGTTTTGCGCGGAGAATTGGAATCATTTGTTCATGAAAACGGCTTAAAAGACCAGGTCGTATTTTTGGGGTGGCAAACCGATGTAAGTAGGTGGATGAAGGGATGGGATATTTTTGTCATGAGTTCTTTATGGGAAGGGTTGCCCTGCGCCATGGTCGAAGCGCGGCTCTCTCGGTTGCCTGTTGTCACGTATAATGTTGGCGGCGTTACCGAGGTTATTAGGGACGGAAAAAATGGATATGTGGTTAACATTGGT
>CAZLQB010000032.1:1941-9903 GCA_964561585.1 uncultured Pseudomonadota bacterium | reverse complement strand
TTCACACAGAATTCTCACTCCTTGACGGCGCCGTCCGCATCCCAAAACTGCTCGGTATGGCAAAAGAACAAGGATGGAAAGCCATTGGCATTTCTGATCACGGAAATATTTTTGGCGCAATAAAACTGTTTCAAGCGGCTAAAAAAGAAAAAATTAAGCCAGTTCTTGGCATCGAAATGTATTTTACCCAAGACGCACGCATCAAAGATCCAAACGACAAGTATTACCACCTTATTCTCATGGTGCAAAATAATGAAGGCTACAAAAACTTGTGCCGCCTTTTATCTTTTGCTTATCAAGATGGTTTTTACTTCAAACCACGCATCGACTATGCTCAATTAGAAAAATATTCGGCTGGATTAATCGCCACATCGGCATGCATCGGTGGACATATTCCTAGTTTAATCCTTGAAAACAATTTAGAAGAAGCTCAGCGGCGCACCCAATGGTGCAAAGATATCTTTGGCCCCGACCGTTTTTTCCTTGAACTTCACCCGCCCGAAATGCCTGAACAAAAGCTGGTAAACGCGGGCCTTATACAAATGGCAAAAACCCTAGACATAAAACTTACGGCGGCATGTGACGCACATTATCTAAATATAGATGACCGCGAAGCCCATGAAATATTATTGGCCATACAAACCAAAGATACCATGGACAACCCAAAGCGCTTTTCGTTTGGCGAGTTTCGAGGTCACCTGCGTACCACCCAGGAAATGCTTGAGATCTTTAAAGATCAAGAAGACGCCATCTGGCAAACGGGAGCAATTGCCGATAGCTGTGAATTTGAATTTGAATTTGGTAAATTATTTTTCCCTCAATTTCCAATCCCCGAAACCCACACCCAAGAAACTTTTTTTGAAAAAATATGTCTCGACGGACTTGAGGATCTCAAGCAACGCAACCTCATTCCTCAGGACCAATACGCAGAATATGATGCCCGACTTCGCTTGGAGTATGAACTGATTACCACCATGGGTTTTATTGGGTACTTTTTGGTCGTCAGTGATTTTATTCAGTGGGGTAAAAAGCAAGGCATACCAATCGGTCCTGGACGAGGATCAGCTGCCGGATCACTTGTTGCGTGGGCCTTACAAATCACCAACGTCGACCCGCTGAAATACAATCTCCTGTTTGAACGATTCTTAAACCCTGAACGCGTAAGCATGCCCGATATTGATATAGACTTTTGCATCGAGCGACGCGAAGAAGTGATAAATTACGTTAAAGATAAATACGGCCACGATTGCGTTTGCCAAATCATTACCTTTGGAACCATGATGGCAAAAGGCGTTATAAAAGACGTTGCTCGAGCGCTTAACTTCCCCTTTCAAGATGCAAATGCATTAACAGATCTAATTCCTGATCAACTCAAAATCACCCTCAACGAAGCACTTGAACAAGAACCGCGCCTCAGGCAAATGGTCGATAGCAATCCCAAAGTCAAAAAGCTCATCGACATTTGCTTAAAACTCGAAGGGCTTACACGCCACGCCTCAAAACACGCAGCGGGTGTTGTTATTGCACCATCAAAACTGTCAGAAACTATGCCGCTGTATATCCCACCAAAATCTGAAGATTTGGTATCGCAATACACCATGACCGACCTTGAAGCACTTGGCTTTTTGAAGATGGACTTTTTGGGCCTTAAAAACTTAACTATTGTTGACGCAGCACTTAAGGCGATCAAAAAAAATCATGGGGTCAGCATCGATTTGGATACCCTCCCGCTTGATGACAGCAAAGCATTTGAATTGCTCTGCAAGGGAAATACGGACGGCATATTCCAATTTGAATCTGACGGGATTAAAGACGTTTTGCGCAAACTCCAACCAGATAAATTTGAAGATTTAATTGCCGTTAACGCCCTGTATCGCCCTGGACCATTAGGATCCGGAATGGTGGACGACTATATTGAACGACGCCATGGACGCAAGCAAACCACCTATTCGTTTACCGAACTTGAACCAATTTTATCCGAAACGTATGGCGTTATTGTGTACCAAGAACAGGTTATGAAAATCGCCTCGGCCATTGGCGGGTATTCACTCGGCGGCGCCGATATTTTACGCCGCGCCATGGGTAAAAAGAAAGCGGACGTTATGGCCGCACAAAAAGCCCAATTTTGCGAAGGTGCAAAAAAACTCAATTTTGATGAGCGCAAAGCAGGCGAGCTATTTGACCTGATGGCGTTTTTTGCTGGCTATGGCTTTAACAAATCACACTCGACCGCTTATGCCTTAATTGCTTATCACACCGCGTATCTCAAAGCAAATTACCCCTATGAATTTATGGCCGCCCTTATCTCGTACGAAACAGATAATCCGGATCAATTTACCCATTATCTGCAAGCAATACACGAAATGGGCCTTACCCTTGTCCCACCAAATATCAACAATTCTGATATCGAATTTATTACCAAAGAAGGCAAAATATTGTTTGGTCTCAAGGGCGTTAAAAGTGCTGGAAACGCATCGCTGCTCAATATTCTTGCCGAACGGGCACAAAAGCCTTTTTACGATATGCTCGATTTTTGCAAACGAGTCGACCTACGCACCACCAATAAACGTGTTCTTGAAAATTTAATCGCCGCCGGTGCAATGGATTGCCTACCTGGAAATCGAGCGCAAAAAACCACCGAACTTGATAAAATCATCGATCTGGCGCAACAACAAAAAGAAGCTGAAAAAACAGGACAAATGGATTTATTTGGCCTTGCAAGCCCAAAATCGCCTAACGAAGAAATGTCGGGCTTCATATTTCAACCATTAGCCGAATGGTCTGACCGTGAAAAGCTTGAAAAGGAAAAAGAGGTCGTTGGTTTTTACCTAAGCGCCCACCCCCTTACAAGCTACCCTCAGCTTAATTGGCTCAAAACCGATACGGTCATCACCTGCATGGAAAAAATCAAAAATATCACCTCGCTCAAAGAACCATTTGTCACGTGCACCGGGCTTAAACAAAGCTATAAAGTCATTAATACCAAAAAAGGCGACCGTATGGCCTTTGTTGAAATGGAAGATTTTACGGGCCGTTATGAAGTGGTCGTATTTCCAACAACGTTTGCCAAGGTCGAACACTTGCTCGAACAATTTACTGTTTTTGTGGTCAAGGGAGCCGTTGATATGACCAGCCAAAACAAGTGTAAAATCAAGGCCAATAACCTTATCCCGGTAGAACACTTATTTGCCGAATATAAAGAAGTTTTTAGCATTTCACTCGCCCTGCCATCAACAATCACCCCTGATTTGCTCACAAACGTAAAAACCTTGCTCGGACAAGGAAAAATCCCCCTTGAGCTCACGTTCAAAGAAAACAATGATACGTTAGTTTTACAATCGGGTTTTAAAGTCTACTGCCCATTAACTGGGTTGCTAGACTTGGCAAAAGCTTCGGTTAGTATTAGCGTAACGCTATAAAAAGCGACCGCCCAACAAGCCCATTATTGATCTACAACATCATCCTGGTAGCCATTTTTCAAAAAACAAATCTTCTGGTACAATTAGTCTAAGAGGTTATTCTTAAAAAAAAGAGGTTATTTATGAAAAAAACAAGCAGAGCATTGTTATCAGTCATGTTATTATTGAACGTTGCATCCGCACTTGCAATGAAGGACTCGACGCGTCAAGAACAAAACCGCAAGCGATGCCGTGAATCGGGGCCAGAAATTAGCCAGAGCACAAAAAAGCCCAGCTTTTTAAATCAGGCACCGCATCAAGATCCAAAAAATGGCCTTTTCGTGTTAACCGATATAATGGCAATATCTCCTGATAAAAACAACGTTACCGGTAGATATGCTTATTATTGCCCAATATGTCACTTTAATTACGTCAGCCATATAAAGACGGCGATGATAGGTCAGCCCTATTTTATTGATCTTACGTTTGTTAAGGGGTCGTGCAAAAAAGTGGTCAAACAAAAAGAGATTGTTGATTTTTTTAACGAAAAATCAACCTCTGGATTAGTATCAGCCGTAATCATACCCAGTCCAACAAGCGTAAAGAGAGCATCATTTATGCGAAAGTGCGAACTACACAACACAAGACCCCATGCTAAATACGAGCAAAATCGCTGGAAAAACGATTATTATTCCTATTACGCAAGTGCAACCCGTGCAGCAAACAATACTATAAAAGCGACTATTGAAAGCAACGAGAAATCGTTGTTACACCTTGACCCAATGTTAGCGCTTAACCCAGACATCATACAACCAGAGCTCCTAGGCATTGAAGATACACCAACAGAACTAGGGTGGGCTGACAGCGAAGATTTAAGTCTACAGCAATCTAAATATCTAGCGAAAAAAGCAAGAACAACTCCCGTAAACCCCAACCGCTCGATAGAAACACCATTATTTGACCTTCACGATTATGTTGATGAAAAGGCAGAGCCACAGAATGACAAAGAAGGTACGGCAGCAATTGATTTTAGTGATCCAATACTTGACCATCACTTTTTTTCCGACGAAGATGTGCTGGTTGGCGAAAAAGAATTTGCAGCAATGGATAACCTTGGTGCTACAATCTCAGATACGCATACGTGGGATCATTTTATCGAAGCGGCTTGTCCTCAATAATACATTAGAATTTTCAACCTTGTTTAATTACATAACGCAATCGACTTATCACTTCTTCTTTGCCTATAATTTCAGCAAAATGAAATAGACTTGGCCCTTGCGCAACACCGGTTAATGCCAAACGTAATGGCAATAAAAGTTTGCCTGCCGAGATATTCAGTTCTTGGGCATAAGCACGTAAACATTGCTCGGTTGACATTGCATCAAACGCCGGCAACTGTGCATATCGTTCGGCCAAAAACTTTAAATGCTCAACGGTCTCGGCTGACCAACATTTTTCCTTAGCCTTTTCATCAAATGTTGTTGGCGCCTTAAAGAAAAATTCGGTCAATTCAACAAAATCAGGAATCACCACAGCACGATCTTTCATCAATTCAATAACCTTTTTAACGTAATCGTCGGCAACTCCGCCAAAACCTTTTTGTTCAAGTAATGGTTTGACCAACGTTAACAAATAATCGGTTGATGATTTCATAATATACTGCTGGTTCATCCACTGAAGCTTTTCGACGTTAAAAACAGCACCGGCATGACCAACTCGTTCAAGCGAAAATTCTTGTACCAATTCTGGCAAGCTAAAAATTTCACGCGTATCGCCCGGGTTCCACCCCAAAAGAGCAATGAAATTGACCAATGTTTCGGGTAAATATCCCTTGGCGCGATAATCTTCGACGGCGACATCGCCTTGGCGCTTGCTTAATTTACTACGATCGGGATTAAGCAATAATGGTAAGTGTGCAAATTCAGGCGCCGTCCACCCAAGATATCGATAAAGCAATAAATGCTTCGGCGTACTTGGCAGCCACTCTTCACCACGAATAACATGCGAAACTTCCATTTCATGGTCATCCACAACCACGGCCAAGTGATATGTTGGAAATCCATCAGATTTTATTATCACTTGATCATCGACGACTTTGTACTGAAATGTTACCTGTCCACGAATAATATCGGTAACAATAATATCGCCTTCAAGTGGAACCTTCATACGAATAACATGTTTTTCACCTGCGGCCAACCGAGTCGCAACATCTTCTTTGTTCAGGTCGCGGCAAAGGCGATCATAGGCCGGCGGTAAATGTGCCGCTTGTTGTTGCTTACGTATCTGATCAAGGCGCTCAGATGAACAAAAGCAATAATATGCATGGCCTTGTTCAACCAACTGTTCAGCATATTTTTTATAAATTGGTAGCCGCTCGGACTGAATGTAGGTCTGACAAATGCCTGGTTTGCCTGGTCCTTCATCATAGGTGATCCCGGCCCACGCAAGCGTTCTAATAATGTTTTCAATAGCCCCAGGAACTTCACGAGTTTTATCGGTGTCTTCGATACGTAGAATAAAACTACCATTATGCTTCTTGGCCAAAAGGTAGGCGTATAAAGCGGTTCGCAAACCACCAACGTGTAAATAGCCGGTTGGGCTTGGCGCAAAACGAGTTCGTACTTTATGTGTAGTATTTGTCATGAAAAACTCCGCATTAAATTGTATACTTTTATTCTTAAAATAATTGCCGCCATTGCCATTATGTTGCCATTAAGTTGCCATTAAAATTCGCTGGCTTTATAAAGGTTATAACATACATACGCCCATCCCAAGCGTACGACAGCTTTATGTCATTCATGTTTTTAGGAATAAATTCCATCGGAACAACAACAGGCTTTGCTTCTTTAAAAAAGCGCCGAACAAATGGAATTCGTTGATACGATTTAACTACATGGTCCTGTGTTTCATCACAAATCAGAATCTGAGCACCGGGCTTTGCAACACGAATCATTTCATTAATAGCGTTAGGAACATCATTAAAAAAGTTAATGCCACCGACATGAAAAACCACATCAAAAACAGTATCTTTGAGCGGTAGTTCTTCAGCATTTGCCTGGGCAATATGCAGCTTATAACCCCACTTTTTGTTTTGACGCTGGCAAACACGCAGCATGCCCATAGAAATATCAATACCGTAATATTCGGCCTCTTTGGTAAACAGGCTAATATTGTAGCCGGTTCCAATTGATGTCTCGAGCACTTTCATACCGGGCTTTATGGCCAAATCCTTGAAAAGTTCTTGGCGCAAGACAACTACTTTTTTATTAAAAATTTTATAGACCCATTCAACCAAATCATAAAAACGGGCAATAACATCATAAAATCTTTGGTATTTGAGATTGAGCCCAATAACATCCATTGGCTTTAAAAAAATAGGAATGTCATTTTGGATGGGAAATGTTTTACCATCTTCAGTCTCAAGCAAAAGACCATTTTGTTTAACCGGCTTATGTGTTTTAGGATCACATAAAATATCAAGTACCTTCTCGTCCATATTAACCCTTATTTTGACGATTACATTCATTAACCATTAGCTTAAAACGCTCAGATAATCATTTTGCCATTTTTAAAATTCACCGCAAGCTCCTTATCAAATTAAAATGTCCCATTGGACATGTCATCCGATTTTGACATCGCCCACATAGACTGGTATAGTGCATGCCACCCATTATAACAAGAGCACAAAATAATCAAATCCATCATTGTTTTTAGGAGTTTTGACATGAAATATGAACAACTTATAGCAACCATCAATACTATAGTCGAAACAGCATGCAAACAACCGACCAATATATATGGGTATGGTGTTTGGGCACATCACGTTGTTTATGTAATCAAATATGCAAAACTTCTATCCTACCATCTTGAAGCAGACCAAGAAGTGGTTGAAATCGCAGCAACGTTACACGATTACGCCTCAATTAAGAACAAAGAATTTGCACCAGAGCATAACATTATTGGCGCAGAATTTGCCCGAGATATTTTGACTGAACATGGGTATCCAATGGATAAAATTGCAATGGTGCAAGACTGCATAATGTGTCATCGCGGTAGTAAGCCGTGCGAACAAATGAGCCCCGAAGCTCAATGCGTTGCAAGCGCCGATGGAATGGCGCATATCGACCAGGTATTTTCTCTCTTGTATTTTGTTTACAAAGAGCAAGGCCTCGGTATAGATGCTGGACGGTTATGGGTCAAAAGTAAGCTCGAACGCACATGGAATAAGTTGTGCCCACAGGCAAAAGATCTCATCAAAGAAAAATATCATGCTGCCATGCTGGCGTTAGAGTAGGCCAAATCATCCCAGCTAATAAAAGAATATTGACCTTCAAATATAAACCAACGTATCTTGTTACTCATATTCTGAAAATTAACCCTTGGGCTCAAGAGGAGGAACCGGTGGACCTTGAACAATTTAAAGACCATATTAAAGACTTTATTGCCTTCTTGTCCGTCGAAAAAAACGTGGCGCCAAACACCCTACGCGCATACGCGAGAGATTTAAAATTATTAACATCCTTTTGGGATAATCTGCTAAAAAGTGAACCTCACCTCAAGCATG
>CAZLQB010000032.1:0-1931 GCA_964561585.1 uncultured Pseudomonadota bacterium | reverse complement strand
CAAAAAAATTAACCCACCGTTAAGCACGAATGTCACCGCGTCGTTCACCGCTATATCGTATCGCTCTATTACCAAAAAATTGCAAAACCCTCGTTGGCCAGAAAATTTTCATGCTTACGCTCATTCCAAAAGTTCCTAAAAAACCAGGGCGTTTCGTTACACCTAGACATAAAATCACCGCGACTCGATAAAAAACTTCCCGCAACCCTTTCGGTTGATGAAATTTTTTATCTTTTGGACACGCTTAAACCGGAACACCTGCCCTCAAAGTCACCCTACCGCGATAAAGCGATATTTGAGCTGCTTTATGCCACCGGGGTTCGGTGCTCAGAACTTGTTGGGACCAAGCTCGGCGATATCGATTTCAACGAAAAAGTCATAAAGATTTTTGGCAAAGGACGCCGCGAGCGAATTGTGCTGTTTGGCAATAAAGCTAAGGCCAGCATCGTAAATTACCTAGAAAAAGAACGTTCGGGTATGCTAAAAGACAAAAAAGTCACCCAACTTTTTCTTAATCAGGCGGGTGGCCCCTTGACGGTTCGCTCAGTTCAACGTATCTTTGAGATGTATCGGAGGTTCTTGAAAGTTCAACGAAAATTAACCCCGCACAAAATCCGGCATTCTTTCGCCACGCATTTGCTTAACGAAGGAACCGATTTGCGTATTATTCAGGAACTTTTGGGGCATAAAACAATTGCGACAACCGAAATTTACACACACATATCGAGTCAGCATCTGGCGCGCATGTGTGACGAAAAACATCCGTTAAACAAATTTAAAATTAATATCACAGAGGAAACATGAAAAGTAACGTACAACACACAATTCTGGCCATACCGGCAACCAAGCAATACCAATTATTGGATTCTGGCAATGGGTTGAAGGTCGAACGATTTGGTAATAACACCATTATTCGCCCCGATACCAACGCTCTCTGGTTACCACAATCAGAAAACGAAACAACCTGGACATATATCGATGCTCAACTGGTAAAAGGAGCAGATGGTAAACAAGCATGGACCAAACGTAAAAGCTTTAAAGAGCCATGGACCTTTACTTTTGACCACGGGTTCAAAGAAGGGTTGTGCGACAAAAAAATAGTTTTTTCACTCCGCCTTTCCCCATCAAGCAAAAATATTGGTGTTTTTCCTGAGCAAGCATCAAATTGGGACTGGATCATGAAAAAAATCTGCGCAACCGATACCCCGCCAAGCGTCCTCAATCTTTTTGGATATACCGGCGGAGCAACAATGGCAGCAGCTGCCGTTGGCGCATCGGTATGCCACGTTGATTCATCTCAAGCGGCAGTTACCTGGGCTAAAAAAAATAAAGAACTCAGTGGGCTATCCAAAACCCCAATCCGATATATCGTTGACGATTGCGCCGAATTTGTTGCGCGTGAAGTCCGTCGCGGTGTCAAATACGATGCACTTATTCTTGATCCACCAGCATTTGGTCGTGATCAAAAGGGCAAAACATTTGAATTTGAAAAACAAGTCCTTAAGCTCATGAGCCTCTGCAAAAAGGTGCTTGTCCAAGACCCTCTTTTTGTCATCTTTAATGGTTACAGCATGGGTTATAGCGCAACCGTTCTTAAAAATATTTTGGATGGCTATTTTCCAAGCAAAAACATCGAATTTGGCGAATTGCAATTGCAAGAACAAGGCGGAAAGCGCCATCTTCCATGCAGCTTATTTGCTCGCTTTAGCCGAGACTAAAAAAACTCGTTTATGATATTTATGAAAAGAGCCGGATTAATCCGGCTCTTTTCCTTTTGCCATTTCTTACTACCCCGATCACTAATCAAGGCGTTGCGCAGAACCGTCAGGAGCGTCAAAATAAAAACTAAATCAAATAAAACATTGCCCTATTTTGTCATGCTGGGCCCTGTCCTGAACTTGATTCAGGAGTAATTCAGCATCCATCTTTCC
>CAZLQB010000031.1:0-9954 GCA_964561585.1 uncultured Pseudomonadota bacterium | reverse complement strand
GGGCAAGTAATGATGCTACTAGCCACGTGCTTCCTGATAATGTTGAGATATAAGTAGCTGCGTCAAGTAGTCCGATGTTTTTTGCAGCCCATAAAAAACCGGCGCTAGAAATCATGGCTCGATAGCCGCCACCGCTAAAACAAAGTGCAATGGTTAGTTTTCCTTTCCAAATCTTTGCTTTTCGTTCAGCAAGATAATTGCTTTCTGCCGAACTAAGTTCTTGTGCGTTTTCTACGTGAGCATCTTTTACTGCAGGAACTTTTGCGGCAACGCCACTTATTTCGGTTGTGTTACACGTTGTTGCCATGCGAGTTTGATCAAAAAGAGCGAATGTTTTTTTGGCTTCTTGTACGGTTGAATCTTTGAGATCATTTGTATTTTTTTTTGCGTTTTCTAAGTCGGTTTTTATACGTGATTTAGCCGTGGCTAAATCTTTAGTGTTAGTTGTTAATTGTTGTTCGGCTTCATTTAGTTGCTTTTTTGCTTCTTCATATTTTTTTTGAGCAGCAGTTTCATTTTGTTCTCCTGTTTTGTACGCATTTATAGCAGTGTTTTCAGCGGATGTGTATGCTGCTCCAAAAATATTTGCGCGCCGCTCAAAGCTAGGATAACCAGCCTCAGTAGTTCCTAGGCGGGTCTTTTCGGCTGAGGCTTCCTTAAGAGCTGATTCTGCGGCAGCAAGGGCTTGTTTTTTGATGTCAATCGCTTCATGTGCTTTTGTATCAGCGCTTTTTTTTCTGGCAACAGCCAGTTCTTCTGCTGTGTGTGCCGTTTGTTCAGCCTTACCGATAGGAAGGGATTTTTCAATAGCGGCATCAATGAATGTTTTGAATTGTTCTGACCTTTTGGTATCGTAAGGCGCATTTGCATTTGCTGTGTGTGCGGCGTTTGCCGCTTCGATAAAGTGAAGAGCGTCGTTTTTAGCAGCGAGTAGTGTTAGAATTAAGTCTAATTCTGCTTTTGCATTTTCGTACACGACTTGAATTTTATTTTCTTCTTCGGTAAAAGACAAGTGCCAGAGGCCTCTTGGTGGGACCTTTTTCCATTTGTCATTAGCATCTTCATATTTTTGCCGAGCATCGTTGAGGGCGGCAGAAATAGGATCAGTAGATTCTTTGGTGGTGTCCAATTTACTGAAGTCGGTGGCTGCTAGCGTATATGATGTTTGCATACGTGTGCTAAAACCACTGTTGAATACGAATTCGATAGGATATTCTCCTGGTTTTGCTGCATATGCCAACTCGGTAATAAGTTCCCGTTTCCAAAAAGGGTGCCCCTGAAATTTGGTGAGGAATGATGTGAGTTTTTCTATGTTTCTCTCACGTTCGGTTTTAGCGTCAATGTTTTCTGCGGCGTCTTTTGGTAGGGCGAATTGATGTTGAGCTGTTTTTATGAGTTTTTCAAAATCGTTGTAAAATGTTGCGAGGCGCATTCTTTGATCGTATGTTAAATAATATTTATTGGTGAAATCGGGTTTTGAAAGATGAGTATCTAATAGTTCCGCTATTTTTAGAGCATAGGGAATTTTCGCTTCTAACTCGACGCGAGTTGTGAAATTTTTTTTATTATAGCCGTCTATGCAATGATATTTTGTACCGGTCCAACCAGTGTCTTTGTCACTATAAATAATATGGCGGACACTTTCCTCTGGTTCCCAGCCTACGATTCCCCATGTTGGTTCAGTTTCTTGAAGAGTTCTTATTTCGGTTCTAGAGACGCTGAGGACGGTTTCTTGGGTCATTATGTTTATTGGTATCAACGCGAAAAGATAGACGAAAAATAATAGATTTATTTTTTTAGAAAAAAAAAAAAAAAAAAACCTTTCCCTTATATTTTTTCCTAAAAATAGCGACGGGCTTTCGAACCCGAGCCTTTACATAGGGTAACTATAAGAAAAAGGATTTATTGGATGTAAGCTTATACGTTTTTAGTCGATTTTATTTTGATTTAAAAAGGTCTTTGAGTTTTTTCTCGAGCTTTTTGCCTTCAGCTTCTATGTTTTTTACCGAATCTTGGACTTTTGGGTCATCAAAAAATTCGTTGGTTGTAGCTTTTATGCGAGTTTCAAGATTTTTTAGTTTTTCTTGTTCGTTTTGCACAACACTTTTGATGCGTTGCTCCATAATCTTTATTTCTGGTTTAATTCCATCTTTGATGAATATATTAACCTGATTTTTAATTGTTGTTGCATGGTCGTCGACGATGTTTTTGATATGCGTTTGCTGTTCTTTGGTTAGGATATTTTTAACTTCGTCCGAATTTCCTATGGTTTGTAATTTTTCGTAGACTTGGTCGCTTTTTGCAAGTAAATCTTTGTTCTCTTTGAGTATGGTTTGTGTATGCTTTGTGGTGATTTTTAGTGATTCAATCGTTTTTTTTGCATAGGTTGAGCATGGATTTGTTGGTAGGGTATCCAATCCCTTTGGTGCTGGTTTAATAGCTATTGTTGCGCAAATCGATAAACAGAGTGAATAGACGAGCTTTGAGTTTTTCATAGAAAATCCTTTCATTTTGCTTATAATTGTATCTAATCGTTTTTTCATGGCAAGCAAATGTATTACATTAATAATTGAGTATTATAGAAATTGGGTTTAAGGGTGAGTGAGGGTATTTTATGCGGTTTTTTTTAAAAGAGATTTTGGCGGGATGTGGGTTGTTTTTATTGATAGGTTGTTCACGATTAGAAAAGGCTAAAAGTATGATGACGGCGGAAGAGTTTAAACAAGCGGTGCAGCAAGATATTCGGTCGATTGATGATGTTATTGCATTATTTCCCAAAACGGTTGAAGCGGTTGGTCGTTACACCGAATTTGCCATAGAAAATGCACAAAAAATGCTCGAGGAATTATTTACATTGCCCGCAAAAGAACGTAATTTTGATAATACCATAAGGGCTTTGGATGCAATACAGCGAGATGTTGCCATTATTAGTTCCCTTATCTCGACCCTTGAAATGGTCCATCCGCAAAAAGATATGCGCGACGCATGTCATGAGGCTTCATTAAAAATTCAGAAATATCTCGTTGATGCCTTCCATAAAAAAGAATTATTCCAAGCCTTTAATGATTATAAAGAGCTTAATTTTAGCAAAGAGCATTTAACCCCAGAGCAACAGTATTTTCTTGACGAATCGATGGCCGATTTTGTGCGGGATGGGTTACATTTACCTCAGGCCGAATTGGATAAAGTTAAGAATTTGCAAAAAGAGATTGCTGAAATTTGTTTGCAATTTTCGGCGAATATAGCAAAAGATAAGAGCTTTATTGTGGTAGAAAAGAACGATTTAGCCGGGGTTAATACATCATTATTCCAAATGCTTAAACAGGATGAACAAGGTCGGTATATTGTGCGTTGTGATAATCCAACGTATATTGAAATAATGGATCATTGTTCTTGCGAACAAACGCGTAAAAATCTTTATTTTGCTTACAATAATCGAGCATATCCAGAAAATGAAAAGTTACTGATCGAGCTTATTGGCAAGCGCCAGGAGGTTGCCAAATTGCTAGGGTTTCATGATTTTGCGGCGTTGAATATTGATGATACGATGGCAAAAAAGCCGGCCCGCGTTGAGGCTTTTTTGATGGACCTTATTACACGGTCAGATAAAAAAGCGCACAAGGAGATTGCTGAACTTTCAAAAGATTTGCCCGCTGGCGTGACGCTCGATAAAACCGGACGATTTGACCAATGGTCTTTGCCTTATGTTAAAACGTATTATAAGAAAAAATATTTGAATATTGATGAGCATGAAATAGCCGAATATTTTCCTGTCGAGAAAGCAATAGAAGGGGTATTTGAAGTTTACCAAGCCTTTTTAGGCCTTAAATTTACCATTTCCAAACCGTCATGGGCGTGGCACGAGGATGTGCGGATTATCCAGGTTAACGATACGCGAGATGAGCGGCTTGTAGGGTATTTGTTTGTTGATTTGCATCCGCGTGATGATAAATATACGCATGCTTGTATGGGGCAATTTGTGTCCACGCTTAAAAACAGGGTAACCGGTGAAAAAACGCCATCAAGTGCCATCATTATTGCCAATTTCCCTCGGTCTACCAAGGATGCGCCATCATTACTGACCTTTGATGATATTTCGACATTTTTCCATGAATTTGGCCATGCAATGCACGGTATGCTGGGTTCGGCTGAATTTGTATCCTTTTCTGGAACAGAAGTGAAAACTGACTTTGTTGAAACACCATCGCAAATGTTTGAAGAATGGCTTTATGATAAAGAGGTTTTGCAAAAGGTGAGCAGCCACTATAAAACGGGGCAACCTTTGCCAGATCTTCTTATTGATAAAATGATTAAGCAGAAGCAATTTGATTCTGGAGCCTTTGTTCTTCGCCAAGGTGTTCTTTCTTTATATGCGCTCAAGCTTCATACCAATGGGGCACCTAAAGATCCAGCATTGCTTTTGAAGGATTTATCCGATCGTTATATTTCTTATGCACGCTACGAGCCGGACGCTCATTTTTACGCGAGTTTTGGGCACCTGGCTGGCGATATGTATGCCGCCAAGTATTACAACTATTTATGGGCAAAAGTATTTGCCCTTGATGTTTTTTACTCAGTCAAAGAAAAGGGGTTGCTTAACGTGGCCGTTGGTCGAGAATTGACCGATAAAATTCTTGGCATGGGTGGAAGTGTTGATCCTGAAATTTTGCTTAAAGATTATTTGGGCCGCGCGCCAAATAGTGAGGCATTCTTAAAAGATTTAGGAATTGTGTAACAAAACAAAAAGAGGGCGGATAAAATCCGCCCTCTTTGATCACTGACTATTGATTCAATCGTTACTTATTTGAACCAGGATTTGCTTTTTGGGGCTTCTTTTTTTACTTGTTTTTGGTGCTTCTTTTGTACTTTTTGCTTTTTTTGTTTTTTCATTGGGCGTTCAATTTCTGATTTGGGACCTTTTTTGTGGCATCCCTTTTTACCGCAACCAGGAAGTGCAAATGCTGCAAGCAGTAAGCTAAGTAACATGAGATTTTTTGATGACAACATAATCAAGCTCCTTGTTTTGTGGCTTTTTAACCACGGGTTTATGTTCTGAAAAATTTGATATATTTTTATTTTATACGCCGTCTCCTTTTGTTTTCTCCCTTTGGTTTGTGAACCATGATTTAATATTAGCCATAGAAGACATGATATTTCAACAATTTGTTGTTTTATATATTAGTGATCATTTTTTGTGTGGCGCTATCGTTGATCTTTTTTTCATCTTCGATAATGGTTTCAAAGTAACGCTTGATATCAAGTGCTTGTAATAGTATTTTTTCTTGGTCGAAGTTGCCTAATACAAAGACATCAGGAAGTACGAGATGACTACTTTCTGCTACCAAAAAGTCACCGGTTGGGACAATAATGTTTTTTGTTTTTGCAAATATGACGAGCGTTATAGGATTTATTTTTCGGTCATTTGGGATTTTTTCTTCGGCAACGGTCCAATAAACATTCTTTTTTTCGTCGGTTTTACGTTCGCAGCTATAAAGCGTTGATTCTTCATTAAGCACAAATTCTCGGTGGGATATTGTTTCTCCCTGTACTTTAACCAGTTCAACGCTCGGCGAGATGGCAATATAGATTTTTTGAGTTGCGTGCCTGAGGGGGAACATTAAAAGCCCGTCTGGGTTTGATGTGTCCATGTAACCGCCATAAATTGCCATTAAACCGCTCAGTTTTGGGGTGAAATACTCACGGAATGCTCCTTTTATGAGTTTATGGTCGACGTTGCCGGGTGTTTTTTCTTCTATATTATCAAAAAGGTTTTGTGCTTTTGCCGTGGCGATACTTTCTTGGATTATTTCTTCTGGGGCATGTTTTAGATAGAGGGTGATGCGATTGTCTCCGAACAGACCCTGTATGGTTATGTTTACTATTAGAATTAAGGCGACGGATACGACTTTGGCGATTTTCATCTTCAAATCCTTTCTCCCCTGGATTACTTTTACATTTTGTGCAAAACCTTTTACACTTATAACCATAGCAAAATTTCGATTTTAAAAGCTATAGATGAGCAGCAAAGGCATTTTTTATAAGGATATATGATGAAATTAAGATTAAAGCCAGCCGACCGAATTTGGGAAGATTTTCAACAGGAGTTTGGTTTATCAGACCGACAGCTTGCCCAATTTCAACGCTATGAAGAAATTTTAAGCCAGCGCAACCAGGAATTTAATTTGACGGCAATTACCGATTTATCAGGAATTGTGCGTCAACATTTCGCTGATTCTTTGGCATTAAAAAGTTTTATGGATTTAACAACCGTTAATACCATTTGTGATATTGGAACTGGTGCAGGATTTCCTGCGCTTCCGCTCAAAATTATGTTTCCACATTTGAATGTTGTTTTGATTGAAGTTACCAAGAAAAAACAGCAATTTTTAATTGAAGTTATCGAGCAACTAGGGCTTGAAAATATTGAGATTTATGACTGCGATTGGCGAACATTTTTACGTATAACCGAATATCCGGTTGACGTTTTTGTTACCCGCGCAGCAATTGATGAACTTGAACTGTGTAAGGCATTTAGACCTGCTTGCTTTTACAATAAATCAACGATTGTGTATTGGGTAACCGATCCTTGGGAGCCACACAAGAAATTGGTTGGTATGAACTTGATTCGTAAATATGAGCAATATAAGCTTGCGCACAAAAAGCGACAATTGGCTTTTTTGGGGCTTGAGAAGTAATAAACGTATTCCAAAAAAAAGAGCGTCGGTTTCCCGGCGCTCTTTTTTTTGTGCTTATATTATTCTGCTGTTGGCGCTGGTGATCGATCTGGTACAGGTGATTTTTCATAAGCTGGTACCAATTCCAATGGATCACTATAGGGATATCTATCCCACTCAAGTGTTATTGGGTTTAGGCTTAATACGTCGCCTAAATTAATTTTCATATGTGAATAAAGTCCTTCAAATTCGACAGGTACATAAAAATCCGTTGCGGGATAATGCCGTAGCGGTGTCCGATAATCGTGTTCATCTTCGGTGCCTAAAATCGTTAAGCGTCGTTGTGCTTTCCATTCTTCGTATGATGGCGCTGTATTTAAAAAAATAAAACTTGAAGCTGGTAATCCTTTTCCTTCGGAGGCTGTTGATAGGGTAAATATTGGCAAATATTCATCACTTTTAATATCAAAAGATCGAATCTTGGTTGGTACACCTTGTAGTCCATCGCCGAAGTCATCTGCGCTTGGTGTGAAAAATTTTAGATCACAGCCAAAATCCTGATGTCCGCGAAAAATTGCTAGCGGTTTTATTGTTGGATTATGCTCGGCTAATTCGTTTGCATCAGCGAATATTTTTTGCGTTTGTGAATATGATAGTGAAGATACTTTTCTTATTCCTGTTGGCAAATTGTCCGCTTTAAAATCGCCCCAAGTGATGCGATTGATTAAAAAATCTATGGTGTCATTAACGAGCGGCAAAGGAAGTCTTGGATGTTTTACTTTTATGGCTTTATGGGTTTCTTCTGCTAATTTTGCTAGTGGTAATACAGCAGGGCCGTCTTCGATCCATGCGCTAATTTGGTCTTCTGCGGTGTGTTTGCCAATCAAGGTAAAAAAACCGCCGCCGTGACAGCACCGAATATGTCCTTTTCCTTCTATGGTGAAAAATATCATGATGGGTAATATGCCAAAAATGAATTCACAAGAGTGTCGTATGTTAAGGGGGTTGCCCATCGCCTTGATTTCAGACTCAAGGTTTGAAGGTAATCCTTTACTGTCTTGAAATTCATGCTCGTGATTTCCTCGGCATAAAAAAACATGATCAGGATTGTTATTGCTGAGTTTTAAGAGCAGGGCAATTGTTAATAAATTGTATCGTCCACCATCAATATAATCGCCAAGAAAAACGATATTAAGCGCTTCATTGGTGATTTTAAGATTTTGATCAATGTCGTTATTTATAATCAAGTTCCATAGATTTCTAACAATTGAGTGAATACTGCCGTGAATATCTCCTATAAAGCATAATTCAGGTTCATCATCAATTGCTTTTTTCAAAATGTAAGGGCTATCTCTATGGGCAACTTTTTTTGCCTGATTTTGTATAAAGGTGGTTGCAAGCATTGCGAATTGTGCTGGTGTTACGATATCATAAAGTCCTTTTGGCTGGCCTTGTGCATTTTCTATGCTGTATGGAAAATTATGTTCAGCAAGTCCAAGGACTTGTTCGGTAAAGTCTATAAAAGGTGGAAAATCTAGGCCATGGCTTGGTGCTTTTTTTTCAGCAGCAATACTTACTATTTCGGTTTCAGGTTCATCGTCAGAATTGGTTGGTGTGTCATAACAAGTTTTTGTCATGCCGTATAAAGCCGTAGAACAAACGGCTAAGACGATTGCTAATAAATAACATTTAGATTTCAAAAGTATAAAATGATTCATATAATAACCTCATATAATTAATTTGTTTTTCTAATAAGATATAACAGTTGTTTTAGTTTTATTCTGTTGGCCCTGGTGTTAATTCTGGTGCTGGTGATCGTGCTGTTTGTTTCTTTTTAAATATTAATGGCATCAGGAATGGGAAGTGAAACCATCGAATTTTTATTGGATTGTCTTTATGGTCAAAATTAACAACCAACATTGAATAAAGGGCTTCAATTTTCTTTTCTCGTTTGTTATCAGAAAAATCAAGATAATATCGAAGTTTATGTGGATGTAGTTGGTCGGCTTGTTCTTGACCGTTGCCAAGTGTCGTTATTATTCTTTGTGCAACCCATTCTTCATAGGGTGGTGTTGTGTCCAAAATGATGCAGCTGCTTATGGGTAATGATTTACCTTCTGATGCTGTTGTCAGCGTAAAGATTGGCAGGTAGCCATAGTCTTTAATTCTGAATGTTTTGAGGTCTGGTGGCGTTTTGAGTAGTCCATCTGTAGACCCGATTGTTTCTGGTACCAAAAATTTCATATCGCTATCAAAGTCTTGGTGGCCACGAAATATTGCTAAAAGGTTAAGTTTAACAATCTCGTTTTGCTGCGCGATAGTTATCATTTCTTGTGCTTCTGAATATGTTATTGATTTGGTTTGGCTTCCTCTTTCTTTGATTTCGATATCGGTATTGTCAGCTTTAAAGTCGCCCCAAAGAATTCTATATTGTAGGAATTGGTAGTGCTTTTTATTTATGGCGAGATCCGATAGTAATAATGTCGAAGTGCCTCTCATGAGCCACTCATTAATTCGGCTTTCGGCGCTTGCGTCTAATAATCCTCCGCCATGGCAACAACGAATATGTCCCTTCTTTTCATCAGTGAAAAATATCATAATCGGCAAATGGTTAAATATCATTTCGCAATAGAGCTGTATCATATCGCCGTTGCGGGTTTTTTCAGTTTCAATGGTAAGCGTTGATGGAAGCCATTTGGTTTTTTTGAAAACGTCTTCATGATTTCCACAAATAAGAAATACGTTATCAGGGTTATCGTTGGTGAGTTTTAAGAGCAGCGCGAGCGTGAGTAAGTTATAGCGACCAGAATCGATATAATCACCAAGAAAAACCAATTTGAAACGAGGGTTGATAATGTGAAGATTTTCATCTATTTCATCACGACCGATCAAGCTCCAAATAATTCTAATTAATGAGTGAATGCTACCGTGAATGTCGCCAATAAAGCTCAAAATGCTTTCGTTTTGCAGTTGTTTTTGTAGTAAAAAAAGTTTGGTGTCGGGAGTATCTTTGTCTATTTGGTTGCTAATAAAGGTGTGGGCAAGTTGTTCAAATTGTTCTGGCGTTACAATTGTTCCAAGGCCTTTAGGTTCACCAATTTTATGAACATCGTCATAACCATAATTGTATTCAGGGCATTCTTTGAGAACTCTTTTTGTGAATGTTCTAAAGGTTGGAAAATCTGGCGATGCTTCGATTGGCATTGCAGATTCTATCATTCCTTGTAAAAAAGAGGAAAAACAGAGTAAAAAAAGAGCAAGAAAACTACGTTTTTTACTA
>CAZLQB010000030.1:283-10060 GCA_964561585.1 uncultured Pseudomonadota bacterium | reverse complement strand
AGGCCGTTGTTTGTGGCCTTTTTTGATTGTTACGTATCGCCCCGATGGGGCTTGGGTTGTTTTTTCGGATAATATTCCCAGGGTTGCGGAAAAAACCCTTACCCTGGGCTAAATACCCGCACCCCGGCGGGGTGCCTATAATCAAAAAAACAATGCTCATGGGTTGGTTGACTTCACAATTGGGGTGCCCAATTAAATACCCCAGAGGGGTCAAGGTTCCTAGCCTCGGGTGAGCTTTGCGTAACCCGTGGAATTAGCGCGTTTTCACGCTCAACATTTTTCGCAGCGGATCAAGCGAGGCAACACGCTCATTGTACAAAACATTGTCACCAAAATAACTTGCCAAAAGGTTATCGGCTTCACGCATAATTTCGTAAGGCGTACATCGTTGCTGGATAAATTCTGGATAAACGGTTTTGCCAAGCAACAAATTTGGAAGCGCCATATAAGCAACATGTGCCAAACAGCGGGCCAACCAATAGGTGCTCGACGATATTTTGAAAAATACAAGCGCAGGAACCCCAAGAAGCGCAAGTTCAAGCGTTACGGTCCCGGGCTTGGTAATTGCCAGGCAACACTCACCCAAAACTTTATACTTTTCATCCTCCGCTCGTACCAAAGCCAAGGGAAAATCTGCGGGCAATAGCCCATTTTTTTGTATAGAATTTTCTACCAAATTTGTAGGCAAAGATTGAGCTAATGGCATGACAAAAGATAGGTGCGGATATTTGTGGTGCAACTGTTTTGCAACGTCTGTAATCAATGGCAATAAACGTTCAATTTCACTCAGCCTCGAACCAGGCATTAATGCAACCACCGGCTTTTTTGTTGCTGCCAAATTTATATACTGCTCAACGGCATCATAGGTAGGGCAGCCAATCCACTGAGCGGTAACGCCATGCTGTTTATACCAAGCAACTTCAAAAGGATATAAAACCACAACATCATTAAAAAACATTCTAATTTTTTTTACGCGCCACGCACCCCAACACCATAATTGCGGCGGGGCAACATAGGTAATTTTAATATTTGGTAACCGTTGTTTCAGTTTAGCCGCAAGTCTTAGATTAAAACCAGGAAAATCGACAAGTATAACTTCATCAAACTGTTGCTCAATAACTCGATTAACAATGTTATTCATGATGCGTAAAAGACGCGGCAACTGGGTAATAATCTCAAAAAGACCGGTAACATTGAGCTGCTCAAAACGCTCAAAAAGAACGGCACCAGTTGACGCCAAAAAATCACCGCCAACCCCCTCAAAATGAATAGTCCCGTGTTCCGGTTTTATTTTGTTAATATACCAAGCGGCTGTTCGATCGCCCGAAAGTTCGCCGGCTACGACAAAAATCTTTTTCATGAAACCTTTAACCCTTCACAAGCATTAAGACACGTAACGCTCTTTTTAAGTTCATCAACGGCATGTTCTGTCATTTTCTTAAAACTGCCAAACTCGGCATCTTTGGTAAACCGTTTGTTTAACGAGGTAAGTTGCACCTCGCACCCCTTAAGGCCATGTTTAACATCCCGTAAAACGCAAAAAGATTTGTCCAAATTATCGCGAGATGTTTTCTTGAATGGCTTTTGGTTATTGACCAAACGTTCAATTAAACATGAAAACTTCTTTTGTATTTCGGCCAATTCAATATGCAACTCGCCCAAGTTTTTTTGCAAAGGCACAATATTTTGGTATGACAACGAGTCAACCTTACACATCGCCACTTGGCACAAGCCAGACTGCTTATTGATGTTTGTTGAGATATCAAAAGCATCGCGTATTTCTTGCCCGATTGATTCTTTGAGTTCGTTTTTTGAGAGCTTTTTATCTTTGTTCGTTTGCTTGGGCAAAACGAATTGGTCGGCGCATAAAGCAACGCCAAATAAGGTGGTAAGAGCCACCAACACAAATCCAAACACCAAAATATTTTTCTTTTTCATACATCGCCTCAACGTTTTGTTATAGCAGCCATTGGCTTTTCTTTGTCACCCTGAATCACTCCTGAACTTGATTCAGGAGTGATTCAGGGTCCATCATAAAACAATTCAATGCAACATCATCATAAAGAAAAGATGGATGCTGAATCACGTTCAGCATGACAAAAAAGACAAAAAAACTTTTATCAATTAATTAACTCACCTTGCGCATATACGTTGCAAAAGCATTATCATCACTACTTAAGTTGGCAAATAATTCTTGAATTTCTGGTTTTACTGAACCTTCGCAAATCACTTCAGCAGGAAGCTGTTGAGCATACGAATGAGAACAGGTCAATAACACCGCAAAGCGATTAGCCATATATTGCCGGTCAAATATCCCTTTTACCTTGCCACCAAAGTGCACCTCGAATAAACAGCCGTTTTCAACAACGCTCACGCCCTTTTCGGCCAAATTATGCCCCGCAATAAAACCAAGACCACCAAAAACAATTGCTGCGCCAAGCAATAATAACGTGGCATTACAATTGCTTTTTACAACAGGCGCTTCGGCCGCCCTTATAACATCTGCTTGCACCAAATTTTGCTCATCGGTATTTACAGTAAAAACAAGGTTTGTTGCGCAGCCCATAACGAGTGCAAAAGAAATTACTTTTTTCATCATCGTAAAATCCTCAAAAAAATATTATAAAAAATGCCGACACTTTTTAAGGTACTGTATAAACGAAACCAGTGAAAAAAATGCAAGCAAAACTAATAACACATAATAGGTCCGCGCTGGTTCCCAATGCATAAAATTACAGACAAATAACCAGGCAATAAACGCCATCTGAAAAAACGTTGTTAACTTTCCCCACAAAATTGGCTCCACTTTAGGATGTTCGTTCGTGGCTATGATAATACAACTGCCAAGCACAATAAGCACTTCGCGAATAACAGCCAAAACAACAAACCATAAGGGAATATTAAAGGATGGCGAACCAACAAACGCAAGCGCTATAAACAACGCCAGTAAAAATATTTTGTCGGCCAACGGGTCAAGAACCTTGCCCAAATTTGTTTGCTCGTGCAATAAACGGGCAAAATAGCCATCAAGAAGGTCGGTAATACCGGCAAAAACAAAGACGAAAAATGAAAACAACCACCAATGCCGCGCAAGCCCAAAAACAATAACCGGTACCAGCAATATACGCGTTATTGATAGGATATTGGATATCGTTAACCAACGGGCATCTTGTTTAATATGACTAAATAAAGAAAAAGGAGTTTTCATCATATGCCTTACGTTTTACTGAAAAATGGGTCATTTTCGATGAAAAACATCGCCCAATGAGGAGTATTTAACAGCATTTTACAATTTCACGTCTTATTTGTAAAATGAAACGTGGTATAAATCTAAATTCTAACCCCGAAACTGATAATGATTAACGAAGCTATATTTATCATACACACCATCATAACCATTCTTTTTTGCTTTATGGCACTCAAGCTTGGTGAGCATGCGCTTATTGCCACGCTTTGCCTGCTTGGCGTTTTATCAAATGTCCTTATAGCCAAACAAATAGCGCTATTTGGCTTTGAGGTAACCTGTAGCGACGTTTATGCCGTTGGCAGCATCCTTTGCCTCAATCTGCTTCAAGAATATTTTGGCAAAACAAAGGCCATGCAAGCAATCTGGGCTAGCTTTTTCTGCCTTGTCGTTTTTCTTGCCATGAGTCAGCTCCACCTTTGGTACGCCCCAAACCTATTTGATACTACACAGACGCATTATCAAGCAATATTGAGCATCATGCCACGCATCACCATCGCCTCAATAATCAGTTACCTCACCGTACAGTTTGTTGATACCCGAGCATTTTCCTTGCTGCAAACACTGTTTACTGGTAAATTCTTCACCTTGCGAACCGTTATATCGCTCGTTTTTAGCCAGGTTTTGGATACCGTACTTTTTAGTTTCCTTGGTCTTTATGGCATTGTTGGCTCAATTGGCCATATTATTATCGTCAGTTTGGCAGTAAAGTTATTGATTATTGGGCTGAGCGCCCCGCTTATTGGACTCAGTAGAAAATTATGAACAGCTTTAGATTCGAACTCATCCACCAATCAAAAAAATCCCGGGCTCGTGTGGGCAAAATCCATACGCCGCACGGCATTATCGATACACCAAATTTTGTTGCCGTTGGCACCAATGCGGCCGTTAAAGCCCTGGATAGTAAAATTATCGAGCAACTTGGCCAACAACTTATGTTTGCCAATACCTACCACCTCATGCTCCAACCTGGTACCCCAATCATAAAAGCTGCCGGCGGCATCCATAAATTCATGAACCGTACGATGCCCATTATCACCGATTCGGGGGGTTTTCAAGTTTTTAGCCTTATGTATGGCGGCGTACATAATGAACTCAAAAGCAAGGGAACCAAAACACACGATAACTCGGTACTCAAGATTAATGAAGACGGTGTATTGTTCCGCTCATACCGCGACGGTGCAAAAGTTTTACTTACCCCCGAAACATCAATTCAGGCCCAAAAAGATATTGGGGCCGATATTCTTATTAGCTTTGACGAACTTCCCCCTTATCACACCGACCCAAATAAGCTCAAACAGTCACTCGATCGTACCCACCGTTGGGAAATCAGGTCACTCGCCGAACACGAAAAGAACAGAAATAATCAAGCGCTTTATGCGGTTATTCACGGCGGACTTGATCAAAATTTGCGTAAAAAAAGTTGTGATTTTTTGAGTAGCCATAATTTTGACGGATTTTCTATTGGCGGCAGCCTTGGTCAAAATAGAGAACAGATGTTCGAGCTCCTTAATTTCCTTATGCCGCATGTTCCAACCGATAAACCAAACCATCTTTTGGGAATTGGCGACCTGCCATCAATTGAACACATTGTTCCGCTGGGAATAGATACTTTTGATAGTTCGCACCCAACAAAAGCAGCACGTCACGGCCTGTTGTTTACCCCTCAAGGCAATAAGCGCATAACCCAAAGCGGGAATGCCAATTTGTTGCGGCCAATTCAAGAAGGGTGCACCTGTTATACCTGCACCCATTACACCGCGGCATATCTTTGCCATTTATTCAAGGCACATGAATTAACCTTTTATACGCTGGCAACCATTCATAATATCCATTTTATGGTTAATCTTATGAAAGATTATCGAGAAAAAATTCTTAACGATGAAATTTAACAAATTTTTCCAGCCTTCAGCCAATTAATAGCTTCAATAAGCTTTAATGGTTGAACAGGAACCCATGATTCAATACCTTCTGCAGGAATTTCACTCAAAAATAATGCTGGCTTGAACATTAAACAAAGATCTTGGCCTTTGTGGTTAAAAACCAAGGTGTCTCGCCCACCAACCTTTTTAATATTAATCCATCCTTGCTCAAGATTTTCTTGATAAGAAAACAAATACATCGAAGCATCATCTGCCACTGATGTTTTAAACTGGCATGCCCACATCAAAAAAAGATTTGGCGGAAATGCATCGTACCCGTAAACCATTGCTTTTAAAGCTAAAGGAAAACATTCGCGCGCACAATCCAAAACGGTTTGTTTCTTATTATTTCGCAACTTAAGATCAAGTCGCGGTAAACATTTTTTCACAATTAGGTTTATACAATCAACCTTTTCCAACTCAAAAGCAACGTGCAATGGGGTATTTCCTCGGTCATCTTGCTCGTTAATATTAACACTTAAATCATCAATAAGCGCCGCAACTTCATCAATTTTCCCCATAGCAATAGACATATGCAAACGAAAAGGATCCAGAGAAGAAGCCGAATCGGTTGAAATAGAACTTCCGCTCCCCCACTCAGGATCCAATTCTGCAAACTCGTTATGAGAATGAGGAAAGCCTGTTTTTTCTTCGGGCACTTCCATTGCAAAACTATTACCAACAAAAAAAGATAGAAAAACGAAAGAATATAATATATTCATAGACTCCCCTTTTTGGTTATATGTAGAACTACTTCAACCAAATGATACCTATAACAAAACGTATATTCAATAGATAGTAAAACTTGTTTTGCCACCCAGGAAGTGGTCCGGGGTCAATCCTGTCAATAATGCATTACAATCATCAGTTTGATTGGTGATCAAAAAAAAGATGGATCCAGGCTCGGGGTCCGGGATGACAAATTTGGGTGCTACTTATTTTCTAAAAACGGGTTTTGTTTGAATCCTACAAGCTGACACTCGGCCTGTGGAATAATGCCAAATTGATCACGAACCATTTCTTGCATGCGTCGCGCAAGGGCAATAACATCGGCGCTGGTCGCACCAGGTTTTGTCACCAGCATATTGGCATGTTGGTGCGAAACCACAGCGTTACCAACGGATAATTCGCCTTTAACGCCAAGTTTATCGAGATAATAGGCTACAAAAGGAAGTTTTTTGCCATTAACCACTAAAGAAATTTCTTGGTCTGAAAAATTTCTAAAAAAGCTTCCACAGGTATTTGAACGTGGATAACGGTTATTACGATGCCGAATGATTTCGTCACGGCGCCCTTTGGCATATGCCGAGGCTAGTTGATCGCCCTGTTTAAGCGCAAACGTCGCCTGAACTAAATAATGTTCTTTATCAAACAGATTTGAGTGATCGTACCCAAAGTTAAACCACTCTCGGTTGACCTCAATTAAGTTCCCTGTTGCCCGTTCAACCACAAGCGCACTGACCAAAAAATTGCTAAACAGATGTTCAAAATAATGAATATTAATGTAAACAGAACCGCCAACGGTCCCGGGAATCCCGCTAAATTCTTCAAGGCCAATAAAGCCGTTATTCAAACAGGTATCAATCAATTCCTGTATGGTAACACCGGCACCGGCCGTCACTAAATTTTGCTTTTGATCAAAAGCAATCTCTTTGAGCTGTGGCCAAATAACCAAACCATCAAACCCTTCGTCGCTGATCAATATATTGGCCCCGCAGCCAAGCACAAAAATATCAAGGCCTTTTGCTGAGGCAAAATTAACGCACTCGGCAAATTCCTGCGCATTAACCGGTTCGGCATAAAATCGTGCCGCGCCACCTGTTTTAAACCAATTTTTATCAGCCAACGAAATGTTTTCTTGAATATTCATACCATAAACTCATGTTAAAACCATCAAATACCACCCTACTAGCATAGCAAAAGTATTTAATCGGACCAGGTTAATTTTTATCCAAATTGGCAGCAATTAACATGGGCAAGTAAAGGAGTTCTTTTTATTGACGAAGCATGTTTCATTGCTAAGATAAAATATATATATTTTTCACGCCTCAATATAAACCCGGATATAATGGAAAAAACAAAAAAGCTCATTATTCACTTAAATAAAAATAACACAACACAAGCACTAATCGCTATGCCTATTATGCTTACTGCAATGATATGCTTGCTTTTCATTCTTCCTAAAACAACGCCAAACATACTCATCAGCTTTTGTTTGCTGCTTATAAAAGCCTTTCTTTATTTGGGAATCGGTTTGTTTGCTGCAGGAATTCTATATTACATAAAGTATCTCTTTGGTAAAACAGATAAGCCAGTTGCTATTCTCGACGAGCACGGAATTTTGGTCAACCACTTTGGATTTACTCCATGGGAAGGCGTCAACGATATTACCACATACCAAATGCCAGGACCTAATAACGGCATGGAATTCATAGGAATAACGGTAAAAAACAGAAATGACTTATCCAAACAGGCTGACTGGAGTGGCAAAATAGGGATATTTTGGGCAAAGGTATTTGGTAATTATGATATTACACTTTCAAATATCGATGCTAGAAATGAGGAAATTATACGCTTTGCCAGACAATATATGAAGGCAACGTAATACCATAAAGATTAATAAGCAAAAGAGAAAAGGCCCGGTGCGATAAACGCACCGGGCCTTTTCTCTTTTGCGCAGACCCCCCCATCGACGAAATTTTCTATTTTGCAGAATGTATTGCTATTTCTATTCATGAATTGCTAAATTGTAATTAATAATAGCGATGGGGATATTTTTACAAGGGGGCACCGGTCTTGTAGGAACAGCTTAAAACTCAATTTACTTACCTTACAAATGACCGATGTGCTAGGATAAAAATGGGACAAAATAGGGGGAATAGGATATGGAGAAAACACTACGGGCAGCACTCGTTGCGTTACCGTTTATCTTAACGCCACTCTGGGGCGACGATGGTGTAATCGAAGAAAAAGATGCCGCTGCCGAACAAACACAAGAAAAAATGTATCAGGAAAATGAATTTAACCGCCTTAATTGGGTAGAAATTTCACAAGGCAGTTCCATTCAACTTCTTTTTGATTTTACCCAACCAATCTATTTTAAGAAAAAATTCAATCAAGAAGCCTATCAACTCCGCCTTTCGTTCCCGGGGATGCACCTACAACATTTTGATAAAAAGCAGGTTATTTCAAAGCTAAGCAAACTTAAGGCACTTGGGCTGGTTAAAAAAATAGACCTCTTTGAAAAAACAACCAAATATCCAAAGGTGGTCCTTACCATAGATTTTGAAAAAACACGTCAAATCAAACAGCCCGACGATTCATTTGAAACCATTAAAAACAGTCTTCTTATTAAATGGTGCAAAATGGAAGAACCAAACCGCCTTGTATTTGACATATTTACCCAAGAATCGCTCAACAAAATACAAAAAAATGACACCGGAATATTGTATGCACACAATAATGCATTACAAACCGATACCCAGCCACCAATAAATGGCAAAAGCGCTCCAACGCCAGAAAATCTTCGCATCGTTATTGATGCGGGACATGGCGGATCTGATAATGGAGCGCAAGGCTTTGGACTTAAAGAAAAAGAGCTTGCTTTGGATATCGCACTCCGCACTCGCTCAATTTTGAAAAAAGATGGTATGTCCGTATTCCTTACCAGAAATTCAGACCAGGATGTTTCATTAACAAACCGAACTGAACTTGCACACCAATTGAAGGCCGATCTTTTCGTATCAATACACCTTAATTCCGGTGGACCGGCCGGTTCACAACCATCCGGCCTTGAGATTTTTCACCTCAACACTCAACAACTGGTAACCCCAAACCGTGACGGCGGATATTTATTTATCAATTTAGAAAAAAACATGGACCAAGCGGCAATAATAGACAAGCAACTTAAAGATCAAACCAATCTTTCACGCAAACTCGCCACACAAATTCAACAACAAGTACTAAATACGTTGCACACCAAAAACATGCCTATCGTTAATCGTGGCGTTAAATCGCAATACTTTCGTATATTCTTTAATAACGCAAGCCCAACAGCGCTTGTTGAAGTCGGTTTTATAACCAATCCAAAAGAGGCAAAGCTTCTTGCCACCACCGAATACCGCCAATTACTCGCGCAGGGAATTTGTGCCGGTATCAAAAAACACCTTGCCGCCAGTAAGTAATTATTTACGTAGCAATACTGCCAAGGCTAATGAAATTAAATTTACTTTTTTCGCTAGAACGAATATAGGCAAATGTTTTTGTATCCGCGGGCAACCGTAACTGTTTTACATAGGTTGCAAACGACTCTGGCAATGCTTCTGGTTGCACATCCCAACCACCAAGATCTTTGCCCAAGGCAGCATAAAACATCTCATTAAATGAGAATAAAATGGTTTTATGCGCACCAGGCAACAAATCCTTGTGCTGACAATAACGACGCTCAAAAAGAACACGTCCTTTATATACTTTTTTATCATCATAAACATTCCATATTGTTGAGCTCAAGGGGAGTTGGACCGTTTTATTGGTAGAAAGTTCGGCATCAAAGCTACCGTTTTCTTCGTATTTAACACGCTCAACCGTCAATTGCCCATCATCAGTTTTGAC